>JAFDWA010000208.1 GCA_018268735.1 Actinomycetota bacterium
TGGGCTCGGATGGCCGGAACCCCCCGCTGCCGCAGGGGGTTCCGGCCCCTCCCGAGTCTCCGGCGGGTGGACCTCCTCGGTCGACCCAGGCCCAGCCGTGACACGAGGCGAGATCCCCACCCCATGAGCGAACCACTGGCGACCGCACCCAACCCGCTGCGGGTGCTGCTCGACGGCGGTCCGACGCCGTCGGTCGCGGTCAGCTTCACCGACCTGGTCGACGACGAGGAGATCGCCGACGCGGAAGCCGTCGGGCTCGACGTCGCGGAGCTGCGCATCGATCGCTACGCCTCGACGACGGCGGATCACGTCGTCGCGCAGGCTCGTCGCTTCTCCGGGCGTGTCCCGACCCTCGCGACGATCCGCTCCTCGCCAGAGGGAGGCGACTGGTCCGGATCGGACGAGCAGCGCTCGGAGCTGTTCCGCGCTGTGCTGCCGCACGTCCACGGGATCGACGTCGAGCTCTCGTCGGCGGCGGCGCTGGCAGGGGTCCTCGACGCCGCTGCCGGCACCGACGCGGTGCTCGTCGTCTCCCACCACGACTTCTCGTCGACGCCGACATCCGACGAGCTCTCATCGATCCAGCGACGCGGCAGGGAGCTGGGCGCCGATGTCGTCAAGGTCGCAGCGATGACCCACTCCATGGAGGACCTGCGCCGGTTGGCGTCGTTCACGCTCGATCACGCGGAGGACGGCGTGATCGTCATCGGGATGGGCCCCCACGGGGCGGCCTCACGGGTGTTCTTCCCGGCGCTGGGCTCCCGCCTGACCTTCGCGTACCGGAGCCATCCCGTCGCCGGCCAGCTGTCCCACGGCGAGACCGTCGAGCTGCTCCGCCGGTTCTATCCCGAGATCGGCGCCTGAGCGTCGGTCCTCGTCAGTGGACGGTCATGCCGCCGTCGACGACGAGGGTCTGACCCGTCATGAAGCTCGACGCGTCGCTCACGAGGAACAACGCGGCGGGAACCATCTCGTCGGGTCGGGCCATCCTCTTGATGAGCTGGCTGTCCACCGCGGCGTGCTGGAACTCCTCCGGGGTCCGCAGCACCATGTCGGTCGCCACGGTCCCCGGTGCGAGCGCGTTGACGCGGATGCCGTCGGCAGCGAGCTCGGCGGCCATGGAGCGGGTGAGCTGCTCCAGCGCCGCCTTGGCGGCCACGTACAGCGACACGAACGCGCCAGAGGTGTAGATCCCCGCCGTCACCACGTTCAGGACCGCGGCGTGGTGGCTGCGGCGCAGGTGCGGGAGGGCCTCCTGGACGAGGAACAGCGGACCGCGGACGTTCACGTCGAACGACTTGGCGAGCGCCGCCGGGGTGATCGCACCGATCGGCTGGGCGAGCGGGTTCGCGGCGTTGTTGACGACGATGTCGATGGTGCCGAGCTCGTCCACCGCCAGCCCGACGAGGGCAGCGACGTCGTCGAGGTCGCCCATGTGGGCACCCGCCGCGACGGCGATCCCGCCGGAGGCCCGGATGTCGGCGGCGACCTCCTCGCACGCGGCGGCGTTGCGGCTCGCAACGACGACCGAGGCGCCCATCGCCGCGAAGCCCTGTGCGATCGCTCTGCCGATGCCACGGCTCGCCCCGGTGACGACGGCAACCCGCGCCCGGAGGTCCAGCTGCCCGGTGATCTCGTCGCGGTCCACTGCGGCTCCTCTCCGGTCGACGCTCGACGGTCCGTCGCGGTGGGCGCGGTGGAATGGGCCGTTCGAGCTGGTTGACTTCGGACATGGTCCACGTCACCGTGGACCATGTCCAGAGCACCAGGTGCCGCGACGAGGCGGCACGTACGACGGAGGACGCCATGAGCAGCACAACGGAGTGCCGCCACTGCCGGGGTCTGTGCGCCGGCGCAGCCAATCGCTGTCACGTCTGCGGGAAGTGGATCCGCAGCCAGGACTACTACGCGAGCAGCCCTGGAGCGCATCGAGCCGGCTGAGCTGCCGCAGGTGCGCCGGTCCTGACAGCGTCGAGGCCGTGGCCTACGGTGGCCTGCCATGGCGGACCAGGCCACGTTCGCGGAGCAGGTCGAACCGTTCATCGACCAGCTGTATGCGGCCGCGCTGCGGATGACGCGCAATCCTGCCGACGCGGAGGACCTCCTCCAGGAGACGTTCGTCCGGGCGTTCCGGGGCTTCCCGAACTTCACCGACGGCACCAACCTGCGGGCCTGGCTGTACCGGATCCTGACGAACACGTTCATCAACACCTACCGGGCGCGCCAGCGCCGGCCGGAGCAGACGGAGCTCGACGAGGTCGAGGACCTCTACCTGTACCGCCGACTCGGCGGCCTCGAGGCAGCCACCCTCGGTCGGAGTGCCGAGGACGAGTTGATGGACATGTTCACCGAGACCGACGTCGCCGAGGCGCTCGACGCCCTGCCGGAGCAGTTCCGCATGGCGGTGCTGCTCGCCGACGTCGAGGGGTTCTCCTACAAGGAGATCGCCGAGATCATGGACATCCCGATCGGAACCGTCATGAGTCGGCTCCACCGTGGAAGAAAGTCGCTGCAACGGTCGTTGCACAACTTCGCCGTCGAACGGGGGCTCGCTGACCGGGACCCGGTCGTCGCCGAGCCGTAGGATCCTGCACGACAGATCGAGCGAGTCGCCGATGCCCACGCCCTCCCCCATCGCCGATCCCCCCGGGGAGTCCCACGACCACGCCGCGCACGCAGACGCCGGGTCCGGTTGCGGTTCCATGGACGAACGCGACTGCGCAGAGGCGGTCGCGGAGATCTACGGCTTCCTCGACCGTGAGCTCGACGACGCCGTGATGATCCAGATCGAGGCCCATCTCCGGCGGTGCGCTCCGTGCCTCGACGCCTTCGACTTCGAAGTCGAGCTCCGCCGGGTCATCGCTGCTCGGTGCACCGAGCAGGTCACCCCGCAGGTTCGCGAGCGGTTCTGCCAGATGCTCCGGGACCTCGGCAGCGGGTCCGTCGGTGTGCCCCCGGTGCCCGAGCCCTCCTAGAGTGGACCGCATGGAGCTTGCAGCAGCGATCCTGGCCAAGTCGCCCGTCTGGCACTACTGGCTGGCCGTCCCGATCGCGATCGGCGCGATCGTGGTGGTCATCGGCGTCGTGCTGGGCTACGTGTTCAAGGTGACCTCCACCCGATTCCCCAGCGACGAGAGCTGACCGGCCCTCGGCCGAGGTCATCGGGTGGGGACGTCGATCGACTGGGCGCTCGCCGAACGGGTCGCGGCGCGGATCGCAGGTGAGGAGCCCTTCGCCGCCTCGTACCACGCCGACGGGATGGCAGCCGAGCTCGAGGAGCTCACGGCGATCGCGCAGCCGCGCGTCGAGGCCGAGACCGGGTTCGTCTCGCAGGCCGGCCCTGCCCGCGCCCGGGTGGTGGATCGCGTCGACTGGGTGCGCGCCAACCTCGCCAGCTACCAGCGGATCCTCAAGCCGGTGCTGTCGCGGCTCGACGGGCTCGACGGCCCGGCGGCCGCCCTGTCCGGCCGGATCGCCGGAGCGGAGCTCGGCGCACTGCTGGGGTGGATGTCCACGCGTGTGCTCGGCCAGTACGACCTGTTGGTGCTCGAGGAGGAGGATCCCCAGGACCAGGACCTGGTGTACTTCGTCGGGCCGAACATCCTCGCCTTGGAGAAGCGCCAGTCGTTCCCCCCGCGGGAGTTCCGGCTCTGGGTCGCGCTGCACGAGGTCACCCACCGGACCCAGTTCACCGGCGTGCCGTGGGTGCGACCGCACTTCCTCCAGCTCGTCGGCGAGCTCGTCGACGGCGCCGACACCGATCCGACGCGGATCTTCACGGCGGTGGGTCGCATCGCCGAAGGCGTCAGGACGTGGACCAACCCGTTGGACGAAGGTGGCGTCGCCGCGCTGTTCGCCTCGCCTGAGCAGCGGATCACGATGGAGCAGCTCGGCGGCCTGATGAGCCTCCTGGAAGGCCACGGCGACGTCGTCATGGACCGTGCGGCGACGGATCTGGTCCCTTCTGCGCAGCGCTTCGCCCGGGTGCTGCGCTCGCGCCGCCGCGAGATGAACCTGCCGACGCGGATGCTGCAGCGCCTGGTGGGCCTCGAGGCCAAGCTCGCCCAGTACGAGCAGGGCGAGGCGTTCATCGCGGCGCTCGAGGCCGCTGGGGGATCGGAGCTGTTCAACCGCGTGTTCGAGAGCCCGG
>JAFDWA010000209.1 GCA_018268735.1 Actinomycetota bacterium
GAGGTTCTTCTCGGCGAGCACCGCGTCGAGCTTCTCCCTGAAGATGCCCGCATCCAGAAGGTCCTGGACCCGCAGTCCGACACGCGAGGCCTTGTCGGCGTACGCGGGCCCGATGCCACGCTTGGTCGTGCCGAGCTTGTTCTTGCCCAGGTGGCGTTCGATCAGGCGATCGAGCTCCTGGTGGTACGGGAGGATCAGGTGCGCGTTGCCCGAGACCCGCAGCCGCGAGCAGTCGACGCCGCGGGACTCGAGCGCATCGATCTCCGAGAGCATCACGACGGGGTCGACGACGACGCCGTTGCCGATCACAGGGACGATGTGGTCGTAGAGGACTCCCGAGGGGATGAGCTGGAGCGCGAACGACTCTCCGTCCACGACCAGCGTGTGACCGGCGTTGTGGCCACCCTGGTAGCGGACGACGGCGTGCATCTCCTTGGCGACGAGGTCGGTGAGCTTCCCCTTGCCCTCATCAAACCACTGTGTGACAACCACGACGAACGCCGACACTGGACTCTCCTCGCTGCGCTGCGGTCGTCGGGTCGGACCCGACGGAAGCGGCGAGTGTAGCGGTGCCGACGGGTCGTCAGCTCAGCGAGTACTGGCCGTCGGCGACGTCGAGCGTGACGGTGTCGCCCTCGGCGAGCTTGCCCTCCAGGATCGACATCGCGAGTCGGTCGCCCACCTGGGTCTGGATGAGGCGCTTCAGCGGCCGGGCGCCGAACGCTGCGTCGTAGCCGTCGTGGGCGAGCTTGGCGATCGCCTCGCCGGTGACGACGAGCTGGATCCGGCGATCCGCCAGACGGGCGCGGAGGTGGTCCAGCTGGATCTCGACGATGGCGGTGAGGTCGCTCTCCTCGAGTGCGCGGAAGCGAACGATGTCATCGACGCGGTTGATGAACTCCGGTCGGAAGAAGTCCTTGGGATCACCCGGGAGGTTGGAGGTCATGATCAGCACGACGTTCGCGAAGTCGACGGTGCGTCCCTGGCCGTCGGTGAGTCGTCCGTCGTCGAGCAGCTGCAGCAGCACGTTGAACACGTCCGGGTGTGCCTTCTCCACCTCGTCGAGCAGCACGACTGCGTACGGGCGACGACGCACCGCCTCGGTCAGCTGGCCGCCCTCGTCGTAGCCGACGTAGCCCGGAGGTGCTCCGATGAGGCGGCTGACGGAGTGCTTCTCCATGTACTCGCTCATGTCGATGCGCACCATCGCCCGCTCGTCGTCGAACAGGAAGTCGGCGAGGCTCCTGGCGAGCTCGGTCTTGCCGACGCCGGTCGGGCCGAGGAACAAGAAGCTGCCGATCGGGCGGTGCGGGTCCGACAGGCCGGCGCGGCTGCGACGGATCGCGTTGGCCACCACGGCGACCGCGGCGTCCTGGCCGATGACCCGTTCGTGCAGCACGTCCTCCAGGCGGACGAGCTTGGACATCTCGCCCTCCATCAGCCGCGAGACCGGCACCCCGGTCCAGCGGGCCACGACCTCGGCGATGTCGGTCTCGTCCACTGTCCGCTTCAGCATCGGCGAGTCTCCTTGGAGCTCGGCGAGCTCCTGCTGAGCAGCGTCGAGCTCCCGTTCGAGCACCGGCATGTGGCCGTAGGTGATCTCAGAGGCTCGCGTGTAGTCCCCGTCACGCTCCGCCCGGTCGGCTTCGACCTTCAGGCCCTCGACCCGTTCGGCGATCTCTGCGATGGCGTCGACCTGGTCCTTCTCCGCCTGCCAGCGTGCGTTGAGCGCGTGGTAGGTCTCGCGGAGGTCGCTGAGCTCTGCGTCGAGCGCCTCGAGGCGCTCGATCGACGCTGGATCGCTCGCCTTGTCGAGGGCCACGCGCTCGATCTCGAGCCCGTCGATGCGACGCTTGACGACGTCGATCTCCGTCGGAACCGAACCGATCTCGATGGCGAGGCTCGCGGCGGCCTCGTCGACGAGGTCGATCGCCTTGTCGGGCAGGAAGCGACCGGTCAGGTAGCGATCCGACAGGACCGCTGCCGCGACGAGCGCCGGATCCTCGACCTCGACGCCGTGGTGGACCTCGTAGCGCTCCTTGAGCCCACGGAGGATGGCGATCGTGGACTCGACCGATGGCTCGCCGACGAAGACCTGCTGGAACCGACGCTCGAGCGCCGGGTCCTTCTCGATGTACTTGCGGAACTCGTCGAGGGTCGTGGCACCCACCATGCGCAGCTCGCCACGGGCGAGCATCGGCTTGAGCATGTTGCCGGCGTCCATCGCACCCTCGCCGGTCGCGCCGGCGCCGACCACGGTGTGCATCTCGTCGATGAAGGTGATGATCTGGCCGTTCGAGTCCTTGATCTCGGCGAGCACCGCCTGCAGCCGCTCCTCGAAGTCGCCCCGGTACTTGGCCCCGGCGACCATCGACGACATGTCGAGCGAGATGACCCGCTTGCCCACCAGCGACTCCGGGACGTCACCTGCGACGATGCGCTGCGCCAGCCCCTCGACGACCGCGGTCTTTCCGACGCCGGGCTCGCCGATGAGGACGGGGTTGTTCTTGGTGCGACGCGACAGCACCTGGATCACACGACGGATCTCGTCGTCGCGACCGATGACCGGGTCGAGCTTGCCGTTCGCCGCCGCCTCGGTCAGGTCGCGACCGAACTTCTCGAGTGCCTCGAGCGTGTCCTCCGGGTTCTGCGACGTCACCCTGCGCGAGCCGCGCACCTCAGCGAGCGCGCTGAGCAGCTCTTCGCGGTCCAGCTGCCCGAACCGTCGGTCCGCGATCGGCCGCTTCTGGTCCAGCGAGAGCAGCGCGAGCAGCAGGTGCTCGGTCGAGAGGTACTCGTCGGTGAGCTCGCGGCGCTCACCGTCGGCTGCGTCGAACAGCGCGACCAGGTCACGGCTAGGTCGCGTCTCGGTGCCGTAGGCGGTCGGGAGCGCTGCCACTGCGTCGTCCGCGAGGTTGCGCAGATGCAGCGGCTCGATGCCCAGCTTGCGGATGACGGGCAGCACGACACCGTCGTCCTGGCGCAGGAGTGCGGCGAGCAGGTGGTCGGGTGTGGCCTCGGGGTTGCTGTGCTCGCGTGCTGACGACAGCGCCGCGTTCACAGCCTCGGTCGTCTTGTGGGTCCAGGTGTTGGGGTCGAGCGGCATGCGGGTAGCCTACCACCTCCTCAACAAACCTGCACGTCATGCACTCAACTTCACCCGGCCCCGGACAGCTGCAGCAGCGACGGCGCCCAACCCCACGACGAGCAGGAAGAGGGAGACCAGCCATGCCACCGGCGCCGACCCCGACGACTCCCTCGATCGGACTCGAGCGGCGGCCAGATCCCACCGTGGGGGCGTGGCTTCCGCTGTTGGCCGGTCGCCCAGCGGAGCGACGAGCACCGAGCCGTCGAAGGAGCGACCGGGTTCCGCTGCGGCGCTCGTCGTCGATGGCGCTGCCACGACGCCCTCGGCCGGCGTTGGGGGGACCGTCGCGCTCACATCCGGGCTCGGCCCTGCCGGAGCGGCGGGAGCACCGGGCGGTGGTGCCGGGACCGATGTCCCGGCGTCACCGGAGGCCGCTGTCCCGATCGGCGGCGGCCCGCCGGGGGCGACTGCACCCGAGACGATTCCCACGACCACCATGCCCATGAGCCCCGCCCCGGCAGAGGTCAGGTGCAGTCCGTCGGCAGCGGTCAGGTCCGTGCGACCGGCGGACCACGCGTTCCAGTCGATCAGGTGCAGGTTGGGGTGGATCGCCGCGGCGTCTCGCAGCACCTGGTTGGCCGGTCCGTAGTACGGACGGACCTCTCGGATCGTCAGCCAGTACACACCGGTGACCGGCCCCGCTGCTGCCATCACCGCCTCCACGCGCTGGCGGAACGTCACGGGGTTGCCGGAGTCGTTGGCGCCCAGGCTCACGACCAGCGAGTCGCCGAGCTCGCCGGCGCGGGCCCGGATGACGTCGGCACCGACAGCCGTCGAGCGACTCACTGCGCCGTCGAAGCCGACGGACCAGCCTGCACGGGTGAACAGCGCGGTCACCTGTGGTTGCGCCCCGAGGAGGATGCTGTCGGAGACCACGAGCACGTGACGCTGCGCTGCGCCGACGGGTGGCATCCCGAACGACGACGCAGCGTCGGGACCGCCACGACCACCGGGACCGACGATGCCGAGCAGCACGACGACGGCCGTCG
>JAFDWA010000020.1 GCA_018268735.1 Actinomycetota bacterium
CGGCTACCTCCTCGGCCCGAACGCGAGCGGTGCCGCCTACTCCCTCGGCGGGAGCTCGCTGCTCATCGCGGTCGGCGTCGCTCTGGAGACCATGAAGCAGATCGACAGCCAGCTGATGATGCGCAACTACGAAGGGTTCCTGTCGAGCAAGAGCTGAACCGCTCGGCGGCGCACGCCGCCCGGCGGACGGCGTGCTCACGCCCGTGACGTCCCATCGTTCAGGGAGCACCGACTTGGCCTCACTCCGACTCATCGTCTTCGGCCGCCAGGGCGCCGGCAAGGGCACCCAGGCCGCGCGCCTGGCCGCTCACTACGGCATCCCGCACATCTCGACCGGCGACATGCTGCGCGCCGCCGCTGCGTCGGGCACGGAGTTCGGTGGCCGGGTCAAGGAGATCATGGACTCGGGCTCGCTCGTGTCCGACGAGGTGATGGAGGGGGTCGTCGCTGAGCGCCTCGGCGAGCCGGACGCAGCGAGGGGGTTCCTCCTCGACGGCTATCCCCGCACGCCCGGACAGGCGGAGTACCTGCAGACGCTCCTGGCTCCCGAGGGCATCGACCTCGCGATCAACCTCGAGGTCCCCGAGGAGGTCGTCGTCGAGCGCATCACCGGTCGGCGTGTCTGCGTCAGCTGCGGCACGACCTACGCGGTCGGTCGGGACGCGTCGGCCGGTTCCGGTGTGTGCGCCAAGTGCGGCGGGAGCGTCGTGCAGCGCGAGGACGACACAGAGGACGCCGTGCGACGCCGACTGGCGCTGTACGCCTCGTCGACCGAGCCGCTGCTGTCGTGGTTCCGAGGCCATGACCTGCTCCTCGACGTCGACGGGGTCGGCGAACCCGACGCCATCGCGGCGTCGCTGATCGCCGGCATCGACGACCGGGTCGGGTCGGGACCTGACTGACGTCCAGGCCGACGCCGCGTTGCGAGCGGCCGTCCCGCATCGGGACTACGACGGTGGCGGAGCGCATTCGTCGGCAGCGCACAGCTCCCACTCGAGGATGTCGATCCCACGTCCGGGTGACACGACGCCTGTGTCCGGATCGCGGTCTGAGATGGTCGCCGTGACGTAGCCGCGGAGCTGGCTGCCGATCCGCGCCTCGAGCCGCACTGCCCGAGTGGCCGGGACTGCGGGGCTGCAGCACAGGGTCCCCATCTGCGCCGTCGGCGCCATGTCGCTGCCCAGGCCGTGCACGACGAGCTCGTCGGCGATGAGCGGTTGGGTCTGTTCGACCTCGCCTCTCCAGCGGACGTCGAGATCGGTCGCGGGGATCAGGACCCTGCCGGTCGACAGGAAGCTCGATCCGTGCGCGTCGTCGGTGGTGATCTGCGCGTTCGGAGGTGGGCCGAGGTAGGTGTCGGTCGAGGCAGCCAACTGCACCCGACTGACGGTCGGGTGCATCCACACCTGGCATGGGTTGTTGGTGAGCGACTTCTCCGGGGTGCAGGCGAAGCGGACGTCCATCGCCAGCGATGATCCCTTGATGGAGGCGGCGTCGGGGAAGCGCGACTGGCAGTCCGTGGAGCGGTACATGTCGAACGCGGTGTCCTGGGAGGTGGTCACGAAGATCGGGAAGGTGGCCGAGCAGCTCAGCGTCCCCTTGGTCAGCGTGAACGTGGTGCTCCCCTCGTCGTAGAAGCCGCCCTCGAGGATCGCCCGCTGGCTGACGAGGACGTCGAGCGAACGCAGGTGCGCCGCATCGGGGAGCTGCGTCGAACCCGTCGTGGTCGTGATGTTGTCGAGCTGCAGGTGATAGGAGCGATCGATGGCCGAATCGTTGCCACGTCGTGCCTGGCAGTAGCCACGAGCCCTCGTCGTCGGGGTGCAAGGATCCCCGCGAGGGGGTGCGGGGGTCAGGTCGTAGTTGATCTCAGCCGCTGGTGCCGAGCCCGACGCGACGTTCGCTGCGTTGAGCCAGTCGCCCTGTCCACCCGTCGTCCTGGTCGACGAGGTGGCCGGCGCTCCGACCCATGCGTTGGCGCGGAGCGAGACGTCGGTCAAGCGCAGGGTGTCGACGTACGGGCAGCCGAGGATGCCGAGGCAGCTGAAGTCGAACCAGATCGCCACGGAGATCTGCGCCTGGTCGAGTTGGGACTCGTTGGTGAGTGCCGCGGAGCAGCCCGGCGCGGCGACTGGGTCCCGCAGGTCGTAGGCAGCCGGATGCTCCCGTCCGCCGGGGAGCCCGGTGTAGTCACCGGTGCACACCGGAGTCGATGCCCCCTTCGGTTGGACCGAGATGCGGACGTGACGCCAACTGCTGCCGACGTTGCCGTTCTCCTCCGAACCCGAGATGTAGAGGCGCAGCGACGTGAGCGGCGCGGTCGAGCTGCTGCGCCATGTGGTCGTGAAGGTCTGCTTCGATGTCGTGCACGTCGTTGCGGAGCCGGTGCAGGCGAACTGGCGACTGGTTGCGACGACACCGTCGGATGCGGGCGCGATCAGGTTCGCCGTCGGCGAGAAGTCCGTGGAGGCCACCGAGACCGGCCGATCGTCGGTCGGAGCTGCATCTGTCTGCACGACCGCTGGATACGCGGTGCCGCTCGGTGACGTCGCGGGGCAGATGGCGAGCCGACCTCGACGATGGGCTATCGCGGTCCGACCGGTGAGCGAGATCGATGCCCCTGACACGCCGGGGTCACACGCCAGCGGGAAGTCGCTGATCGCCGCGCCGGCGGAGGTCGACCATCCTCGTGGTGCCCCGAACACGACCTTGGCAGTGGGATCGTCGATGACGAGGCGGTGCCGGTCCGCCGACGGCGCGACCGCGTCGTCCACGTCGAGCGAGTAGGTCCCGGGCTGGAACCAGAACGTGCGCCCGGGGCAACCCGAGCCGTCGAGCATCCTGTTGAGGGCAGCGGTCGCCGTGCGGTCGTAGGTGCCCGGGGAGAGCGTGATGACGTTCTGGCCGCTCGGGCACGCCGGGACGACGGGGTGCGTCGAGGACACGGGGAACGGTGGGGTGGATCCGATCGGATCCGGATCGATGAGACGGGATGCCGGGTCGTTGCAGATCGGATCGATGTCAGCGTCGAGCACCCGGAGCCCGGATGCTCCCCACGGATGCGTGCGTCCGAGCACGCCGCAGGCCCCGCCACCTTGCGCGGAGAAGGGTCCGGGCAGTCCCTGGGTGTACTGGCCGCCTACTTGGATCGCGGCAGGAGCCTCGACCGGGTTCCGGGCGACGGCAGCGGTTCGGGCGACCTGGACGTCTGCTGCCAGGCGCAGCGGGAGCGCCCCGCTGTGCACGAGCGTCGGACCTGACGCGATGAGCTGCGAGCCCGATGTCAACCAGGGGAGCACACCGATCGTCATCTGCCAGGGGAAGCATCCCGGACCCGGATCGCCTGCGCTGCAGTTGGTGGACCACTTCACAGCGCCGAGGTACGGCGTCGCACCGACGATGTCGACGGTGCCCCCTGGCTTCGTGGACGCGATCGCTCCGGTGTCGAGCGCCGGTTCGGGGGAGCAGGTGACGTCGATGTCCACGTCGTTGTCCGGATTCGCGTCGCCCTGGTCGAAGGCGAGGCTGTGGACTGCGGGGAGCGACCCCTGCGCGCACGGATCGGTGGTGCCTGTCGCGGAAGGGTTCACCTCCATCTGTGTCAGCGCCGCGGTGAGCGCACCGTCGGCCGCACGTCGCTCGGCTGCGATCCGGTCCAGCGCCGCGACCGTTCGCGCCGTGGTCATCGACATGGTCAGGAGTGCGGCGATCGCTGCACCGGTGAGCGCGATCAGCCCGAGGACCAGGAGCAGCGCGTACCCGCCCTGCCGGCTCGCCCGGTCGACGAGTGCGGGGGAGGATGGCGCGCTCATCGCTGCTTCCACGGTGAGGGTGCGCTCGTGATGCCGGCGACCGTGACGCTGACCCGCGCCTGGAACTTGATCGCCCATCCGCACGTCGTCGTCCCGGGGTAGTTGAAGCTGGTCCCAGTCACGACGTAGGTGTGGTTCGTGACGACGGTGCCGCCGGCGCACCAGGCATCGGTCTCCTCGATGACCACGGTGTAGGACTGCGCTGAGGTGACCGCCGGCCAGGACACCATCCAGCTTCCGGACCCGCCCCAGGTCGGCGCGGCGGGAGCCTGCGGTGCCACCCGGAACTGCCGTGTTGCCGTCGCCGTCTGGTGGTCTTCGTCGGTCACCGTGAGGGTCACGTCGTAGGTGCCGGGCCCGAGCGATGCGGTGACCGCCATGACGGGCTTGTCGATCGACGAGGTGAACACGGTCGTCCCGGATCTGGCGACGGTCCAGCTCCATCCTGTGACGTGTCCGTCCTGGACGTCGGGATCGTTGGCGACGGGGATCAGGTTGACGTTGACGGTCGGATGGGCGCTGCCGATCTCACCGATCAACGGTGATCCGCCACCGGGATCGGTCGCCTGTTGGTCCGACGTCACCGTGATGGATGCAGTGGGCGGGCGGCCCGAGAGCATCAGCGAGATCGTGGTCGAAGACGAGTCGCCGTCGTCATCGGTCACGATCAACTCGACGTTGCGGAGACCGAGGGTGGTACCAGCGGGGAACCGGTGGGTGATGCTCGGGCTCGTGGTCGTCTGCGTGGCTCCGGAGCCGAAGTTCCACGAGTAGGACACGACGTGGCCATCCGGGTCGCTCGATGCGCTCGCATCGAACGAGAAGGTGGTCGACAGGTCGCCGGATGTCGGGCTCGACGATGCGGCAGCGACCGGGACCTGGTTGACGACGGTGATCGTGACGAACGTCGTGTTGGTCGCGCCGCTCGAGTCGGTCACGGTCAGCACCACGGGGTACTGGCCGGCCCGGGTGAAGGTCCACGCGGTCGCGACGCCGGTTCCGGTCTGTCCTCCGGGGAACTCCCATTCCCACGATGCGATCGGACCCTCGCGGTCGGTGGAGCTCGCACCCGAGAAGTTGACCGTGCCGCCCTTGGGCACAGATGTCTGGTCCGTGGTGATCCGTGCCCGAGGTGGGCGGTTCCCGGTCGCCCCACCCGTGACCGGGTCCAGGTCGACGCGTCGCGTCGCGGTGACCGCGAGTGGGTGGGTGGAACCGACCGGCGTCGTGGTCATCTCGACCCGTCGGCAGGCATCCGGCCCGGTGGCCGGGATGCAGCGAGCCGAGCTGGACCCGCTGACGACGGCGGCCAGACGTCGCTGCGAGGACATCGCCCCGTTGTCGATGCACCGTCGCCGTACGAGCGTCGTCTCGACCCGACCCGACGGGCCGGTGCGGCTCAACTCGACGTATGCCGTGCGGAGCAGCGGATCGTCGCCGGAGCGGACCGCGAGCACGACCCGGCCAGTGCCGGGTGCCGTCGGTGAGCAGTCCAGCGGGGAGGAGGTGGTGACATCGAGTGCCCCTGCGACATCCTTGGGGAACCAGGTGTCGATGAACGCAGATGCCGTGGCGCGCTGCATCACGTCGTGGGTGCGACCCTCCTCCGCGAGTGCGAGCAGCCCCCACATCGTCAAGGGCACCACGATCATCGTGGAGAGCCCGATGCTGAGGAGCACCTCGACGAGGGTCATGCCGGCCTGACCACGTCCACGGGCTGTGGTACCGGCCGGAGCGGACGCGCTCACCACGGGACCTTGACCACCTGCGCATCGAACGATCTCCGGTTCGACGACGCACGCACGCTGATCCGCTGGGCCCGGGTCCCATCGGTCGGGCACGTCGCATCGAACGAGGCGCGTGCAGCGTTCCAGTACTCGACTCGGGTCACCGACAGCGTGACGCCGCGTGGCGGGTCGAACGGCGTTGCGGACGTGGCCTCGGCGTTGCTCCAAGCCTGAGCGTCCGGGCCCCCGCCGGGGCCGCAGGCGATCCAGGTGATCTGCTTGAGGGATTCGCCGTAGCCGTTCGCAGCGCTGGAGAGCTGCTGGCGATCGGCGGTCGCTCGACTCGTGGCGACCAGGGTGAACAGGGCCTGTGCGAGTGCGAGCACCGTCAGCGACGCGAGCACCAGGGCGACGAGCACCTCGACGAGTCCGACACCGGACTGGTCGCATGCTCGGACTCGCGGTTCGCCTTCGTCCCGTGCCACGGCGATCCCCTCCATCCGTCGCCAGCCGGTCGCTTGTCGGATCGAGCCTCCTACCACTGCATGTGCCAGGTCAACAGATGTCGGCCGAAATGTTCCGAACGCCCTTCGGGCGTCGTGATCGCGAGAAGGAGGTGGGAGCGCCTTTGATCGCGACCGACCGGTGGCATATATTTGCCCGTCGGCCGCCCGGGACCCGTCCACGGACGCGTCGTGCGACCCAGCCCTGTGGGGATCCATCAGGAGGAACAGCTCTGCCCAAGCCCAAGGAAGACGCCATCGTCCTGGAAGGGACGGTCATCGAACCGCTCCCCAACGCCATGTTCCGAGTCGAGCTCGAGAACGGGCACAAGGTGCTGGCGCACATCTCCGGGAAGATGCGGATGCACTACATCCGGATCCTGCCGGGGGACAAGGTGCAGGTCGAGCTCACCCCCTACGACCTCTCGCGAGGTCGCATCACGTACCGCTACAAGTGACAACCACCCCTGAGTGATCGAGAACGTCGCATGAAGGTCAAGCCCAGCGTCAAGAAGATCTGCGAGAAGTGCCGTGTCATCCGCCGCAACGGCCGGGTGATGGTCATCTGCGACAACCCGCGTCACAAGCAGCGCCAGGGCTGAGCAGCTCGCCACCGAAGAGGAGCAGACACACTCACATGGCACGCATCGCCGGCGTCGACATCCCGCGGGAGAAGCGCCTCGTCATCTCGCTCACCTACATCTACGGCATCGGCCGCACCGCCTCGGAGGAGATCTGCGCCGCAGCGGAGATCGATCCCTCGACCCGGGTGCGCGACCTCACCGACGCCGAGGTGACCAAGCTGCGCTCGGTCATCGAGGAGGGCTACAAGGTCGAGGGCGACCTCCGTCGTGAGGTCAACCAGAACATCAAGCGCAAGATGGAGATCGGCTGCTACCAGGGCCTCCGCCATCGCCGTGGGCTCCCCGTTCGCGGTCAGCGCACCCACACGAACGCACGGACCCGCAAGGGCCCGAAGAAGACCGTCGCCGGCAAGAAGAAGGTCCGCAAGTAATGGCAAAGCCGCCCGCAGGGGGTCGTCGACCCCGCAAGAAGGAGCGCAAGCACGTCGTCCACGGCGTGGCGCACATCAAGAGCTCGTTCAACAACACGATCATCTCGATCACCGACCTCGAGGGCAACGTGCTCGCGTGGGCGTCCGCCGGAAACGCCGGCTTCAAGGGCTCTCGCAAGTCCACGCCGTTCGCCGCACAGCTCGCAGCAGAGCAGGCAGCGCGCCGCGCGATGGAGCACGGCGTCCGCAAGGTCGACATCGTCGTGAAGGGCCCCGGCTCCGGGCGCGAGACGGCGATCCGCTCGATCCAGAACGTGGGCATCGAGGTGACCGGCATCAAGGACGTGACCCCGGTGCCGCACAACGGCTGCCGTCCCCCCAAGCGTCGGAGGCTCTGACGATGTCCCGCTACACCGGCCCGCGTGCACGGGTCTCCCGCCGGCTCGGCACCAACATCTGGGGCACCAACGGCGAGAACATCGCCATGGAGAAGCGTCCGTACCCTCCGGGGGAGCACGGCCGCACCCGCCGTCGCGGCAACGTGAGCGAGTACCTGCTGCAGCTCCAGGAGAAGCAGAAGGCCCGCTTCACCTACGGGATGACCGAGAAGCAGTTCCGCACCCTCTACGAAGAGGCGAACCGCCGTCAGGGCGTCACCGGCGAGAACCTGCTGCGCTACTGCGAGCAGCGCCTCGACAACGTCGTGTACCGCTCCGGCTGGGCCGCCACCCGCCCGCAGGCCCGCCAGTTCGTCTCGCACGGACACGTCGACGTCAACGGGCGTCGGGTCGACGTGCCGAGCTACCGGGTCCGAAAGGGCGACGTCATCCGCCTGCGTGACAAGGCCCGCAACATGCTCGTCGTCCAGTGGAACATGGACACCCTCGGCAGGACCGCCGCACCATGGCTCGACACGACCGACGGCGGCCAGGAGGTCACCGTCCGCGAGCTGCCGTTGCGCGAGCACATCGACGTCCCGGTGCGTGAGCAGCTCATCGTCGAGCTCTACTCCAAGTAGCCACTGGTCCCCGGCACCCGTAGCCCCGGCCACGACCCCGGCCGAACGTTCCGCCACATCCGACCTTCCATCCCCGAGGTACGCATCAGATGCTCGTCATCCAACGCCCCACCGTGGAGGCCATCGACGAGGAAGAGGCCAACCGCCAGCGGTTCGCCATCAGCCCGTTGGAGCCCGGCTTCGGCCACACGCTCGGCAACTCCCTGCGCCGCACCCTGCTCTCCTCGATCCCCGGCGCCGCCATCGTCGACGTCCGCTTCGACGAGGCGCTGCACGAGTTCGACACCCTCGCAGGTGTGACCGAGGACGTCACCGACATCATCCTCAACCTCAAGGACGTGGTGCTGTCGTCGAGCTCCGACGATCCCTTGACGCTGCGGCTCGACGTGCGCGGCCCTGCCGAGGTGACCGCCCACGACATCCAGGCGAGCGCGGACGTCGAGATCCTCAACCCGGACCTGCACATCGCGACCCTGAACGCCAAGGGCCGCCTCGCCGTCGACCTGACCGTCGACCGTGGCACCGGATACCTGTCGGCGCTCGGTCGCAACTCGTCGACCATCGGCGTCATCCCGATCGACGCGATCTTCTCGCCGGTTCGGCGGGTCACGTTCTCGGTGGAGCCCACCCGCGTCGAGCAGTCGACCAACTACGACCGGCTCGTGCTCGACATCGAGACCGATTCATCGGTCAGCCCACGTGACGCCCTCGCCTCGGCGGGAGCGACCCTGAAGGCGCTCGTCGAGCTCGTCGAGCAGATGTCCGACGAGCCGGAGGGTCTGCAGCTGACCGAGGCCGCCGCCGCCGTCGCCAGCTCACCGGACCTCGAGCTCGCGATCGAGGACCTCGACCTGTCCGAGCGTCCCCGCAACTGCCTCAAGCGCGCCCAGGTCAACACGGTCGGCGAGCTCCTGCTCAAGTCCGAGGACGACCTGCTGGCGATCACCAACTTCGGACAGAAGTCCCTGGACGAAGTCATCGAGAAGCTCGACGAGCGCGGCCTGTCGCTGCGCGGTCGGGACTGAGACCGGAGCACGAGACATGCCCGCCACTCCCAAAAAGGGGCGCGCCTTCGGTGGCAGCGCCAAGCACCAGCGCCAGATCATGGCGAACCTCGTCGCCTCCCTGGTCGCCTCGCCGACCGGGATCGTCACGACCGAGGCGAAGGCCAAGGCCGTCCGGCCGATCGCCGAGAAGATGATCACCAAGGCGCGCAAGGGCGGCCTGCACAACCACCGGCAACTCCTGGCCTACCTCGGTGACCAGGAGATCGTCGCGATCCTCATGGATGAGATCGGGCCCCGCTACGCCACCCGTCCTGGTGGCTACACCCGGATCCTCAAGCTCGGGAACCGCCAGGGCGACAACGCTCCGATGGCGAAGCTCGAGCTGGTCTGAGCGGAGCGGGAGCGACGACGAGGATCCGCCTCGACGTCGCCTACCTGGGATCGGCGTTCCACGGGTTCGCCGAGAACCGTGGGGTCCGGACCGTCGGCGGCGACTTGAGGGCGGCGCTCGAGACCGTGCTCGACGGGCCGGTCGTGCTGACATGCGCGGGACGGACCGACACGGGCGTGCACGCTCGGGGTCAGGTGGTGACCTTCGACGTCTCGGACGAGGTGCTCGCAGGCCTCGCCGAACGGGACCGACGTGGATCGGGCGACGGGCTGCGTCGACTCCGTGACGGGGTCAACGCGCTCGTGGGACCGGCCGTCGTGGTGACAGCGGCGACGCGAGCGGCCGTCGAGTTCGATGCTCGCTTCTCCGCTCGCAGCCGCACCTATCGCTACGTGGTGTGGAACGCCGAGGTGCCCGACCCGTTCCTGGCTGATCGGGCGTGGTGGGTGCAGCGGCCGCTCGACGTCGAGGCGATGGACGCCGCGTGCCGGAACCTGATCGGTGAGCACGACTTCTCGACGTTCTGCCGCCGCCCGAAGCCAGCATCGTCGAACGCCGAGCCGCCGTCGCTCGTGCGACGGGTGCTCGCCGCTGGCTGGTCGGCGGACCCGGGTGACCGGCGTCGGCTCACCTTCACGATCACCGCGACGTCGTTCTGCCACCAGATGGTGCGCAGCGTCACGGGGCTGCTGGTCGACGTCGGCCGAGGTCGACGTCGGGAGTCCGACGTCGCTGCGGCTCTGTCGGCCCGTGACCGCTCGCAGGTCGGGTCGCTGGCGCCGCCGCACGGTCTCGTCCTCTGGCACGTCGACTACTGACCGCCGACGCATCCCGCCGAACTTGTAGCTGGCAGGTCGCCGCAGCGACGGTGGGCTACAAGTTGGCTGGGGGTCGTCGAACTTGTAGGTGGCGGGTCGCCGCAGCGACGGTCGGCTACAAGTTCGCTGGGGGTCGTCCGGGCCGCTTGCGCCTGTGGATGCCAGCCCATACGCTAGCCGACCGGCCCGGCCGACTGCCGTGTCGCGACCGTCCCGCCTGTCCGGGCGTTGCGCCCGCAGCGGTGGTCGTCGACCCGCCGAGGATCGCAGAACCGAGAGAGTGAGCGCTGTGCGCACGTATTCGCCACGAGCAGACGAGATCGAACGCACCTGGTACGTCGTCGACGCCGAGGGCCTGACCCTCGGACGCATGGCCACCGAGGTCGCCCGCGTCCTGCGCGGCAAGCACAAGGCCATGTACACCCCACACATGGACACCGGTGACCACGTGATCATCGTCAACGCCGACAAGGTCGTGCTGACTGCCGACAAGGCGGCTTCCAAGCAGGTCTACCGCCACACCGGATACCCGGGCGGCATCCGTTCGACCACCTACGCACGCCTGCTCGACGAGAAGCCCGAGCAGGCGGTGCGCCGCACCGTCCGCGGCATGCTGCCGAAGAACCGCCTCGGTCGCCAGATGCTCCGCAAGCTCAAGGTCTACGCGGGGCCGACCCATCCACATGGGGCGCAGCAGCCCCGTCCCCTGACCCTCGACGATGCTCGGGCGCGGGTCTGAGCACGAGCTGATCACGGAGCCGACGACGATGACCACACCGCTCACCCAGACCACCGGCCGCCGCAAGCGTGCTGTCGCCCGCGTCCGGCTGCGTCCCGGCACCGGCCAGATCACGATCAACAAGCGGCCGCTCGAGGACTACTTCCCGAACCCGACCCACCGGATGATCCTCACCGAGCCTCTGCGCGTGACCTCCACGAGCGAGACCTACGACGTCGATGCCACACTGCACGGCGGCGGGGTCACCGGCCAGGCCGGTGCGATCCGCCTCGGCATCGCCCGCTCGCTCATCGAGATCGATCCCGAGCTGCGGCCCGCGTTGAAGCAGGCTGGGTTCCTCTCCCGCGACGCACGCGAGAAGGAGTCCAAGAAGTACGGCCTCAAGAAGGCCCGCAAGGCCCCCCAGTACTCCAAGCGCTGACACGACCGACGTGGCGGTCCGCTTCGGAACCGACGGGGTTCGGGGACTCGCGAACCGGGACATCACGCCGGAGGTGGCGCTCGCGATCGGGCGTGCAGCGGTCCGGGTGTTCGCTTCGCCGTGGGTGGTGATCGGTCGCGACACACGTCGCTCGGGTCCGATGCTGGAGGCCGCCGTCGCTGCGGGGGTGTGCGCTGAGGGCGCCGACGCCGTCATCGCCGGTGTGGTGCCGACTCCGGCGGTGGCGCACGCGGCACGGCGTGATCGGGTCGTCGGCGTCGTGATCTCCGCGTCGCACAACCCCTACGAGGACAACGGGATCAAGCTGTTCGGTCCGGGTGGCTCGAAGCTGTCCGACGAGGAGCAGGGCGCAGTGGAGTCCGCGATCGCCGAGGCGTTGGCCGTCGACGGCGCCGCGAACGGCGCGGCGGCGATCGACGCGCCGGTCGCAGATCGCGTGGGAACGGTGCTCGTCGACGCGCGGCTGGGCGAGGACTACGCGGCGTCGGTCGAGGCAGCGACCGAAGGACGCCACCTCGATGGCCTGCGGGTCGTGCTCGACTGCGCGAACGGCGCGGTGTCGGCGATCGCTCCCGAGGTGCTCGTCGACCTCGGTGCCGAGGTGGTCGTGATGTCCGCCGATCCCGATGGCACCAACGTGAACGCCTCGTGCGGGTCGACCTTCCCGGAAGCCCTGCAGCAGGCGGTGCTCGAGGAGGGTGCGGACCTGGGACTCGCCTTCGACGGTGACGCAGATCGGCTCGTCGCGGTCGACGAGCTGGGCCGCCTCGTCGACGGCGACCAGATCCTGGCGTCGTGCGCGACCGATCTGCGCGATCGGGGTCTGCTGCGCCACGACACCGTCGTCGTGACCGTCATGTCGAACCTCGGGTTCCGCCAGGCGATGGAGCGAGCGGGGATCGCCGTGGTCGAGACCCCTGTCGGTGATCGCCACGTGCTGCGAGCGATGTCCGACGGAGGGTTCTCGCTCGGTGGCGAGCAGTCCGGACACCTCGTGTTCGCCGACATCGGCACCACTGGCGACGGCCTGCTGAGCGCGGTCGTGCTCGCCGATCTCGTCGTCCGTTCCGGCCGTCCGCTCGGCGCGCTCGTCGACGACGCGATGACCAAGCTGCCGCAGGTGCTGCGGAACGTGCGGGTCGGCGCGCCCATGCCGGACGTCGCGGACCGCATCGCCACCGAGATCGCGGAGGTCGCCGCCGAGCTCGGCGATCGCGGGCGGGTGCTCGTGCGTCCCTCGGGGACAGAGCCGGTGGTGCGCGTGATGCTCGAGGCGCCGACCGAGGCGGAGGCGTCACGGCTGGCCGACAGCGTCGTGGCCGCCGTCGTCGCGCTCGGAGATCCGCAGGACTGACGCGCTGCGATGGATCGCAGGCCGTACCCGACGGGTCGGGCCTGACCCGCCCGTGCCGTCCCGCTCGGCGGGTCCCGTCGGCGTGGCAGCACGTTCCACCTCCTGCGCAGGTCGGTGATCGGGGTCCCAACCCTAGACTTGGACAACCCGTCTGCAGCCACGGACGGTCGACACGGAGGTGCACCTGAGGTGTGCGGGATCATCGCAGTTGTTCGGAGGCCCTCGGACCGGGTGCCTGCTCGCGCTGCGGAGCTGGTCGGCGAGCTCGAGGGACTCCTGCCCCGGCTCCGTTCAGGTGGCGTCGATCGTCGGAACGACCTCGCTGCTGCCGCTGACGGGCTGACCCACGTGGACGAGGTGCTCCGGGGAGCTCCCGGACTGCTGACCCTCCGCGGGGACCGGGTCGCGGCTGCTCGGATCGCTGCGCTCGTCGACGAGTTGACCCGCGCCGTCGACGAGCTCGAGGCGGAGCTCGACGATCCCGCAACCGCGCCATCCACCGAGGAGCTCGAGGTCCTCAACGCGTCGCTGCTGCGCTGCAAGGACGCGCTGTGGGCGCTGCGCCACGATCGCCTCCGGGCCATGGATGACGTCGATGCGCTGCTCGACGCCGCCATCTCCGCAGAGGAGCACGGACCCGCCGGGCTCGCGGTCGCCCTGAGCCTGCACCAGGCGTTGTCGGCCCTGGACCGCCTCGAGGTGCGCGGGCGTGACTCAGCCGGCTTGGAGGTGCAGCTCACGGGCCACGGGCTGGATCCCGAGGACCCTTCGGTGCGAGCCGAGATCGCGCAGCGGAGCGGCGTCACCTTCACCGACGGCTCCATCCGCTTCGACCACGGCGTGCTCGTGGTCGTCCACAAGGCGGCAGCTGAGATCGGCGAGCTCGGCGACAACACCGCGGCCCTGCGCGATGCGATCCGCTCCGATGCGCTGCTGCAGCGAGCGATGTGCTCGCCGGAGGTCGACGGACTGGTGCTCGGGCACACCCGCTGGGCCTCGATCGGCATCATCTCCGAGCCGAACGCCCATCCGCAGGTCTCCG
>JAFDWA010000210.1 GCA_018268735.1 Actinomycetota bacterium
TCCTCGGGGGTGGCCGTCACCCGCTGCAGGTGATGGCGAGCCTGACCACCCACTACGGACGGATGCTGCGCTTGGACGGCGCCGGTGTGCGCTCCGAGCAGGATGCGGCGGTGCTGCTCGGCCTGAAGGGGTCGACATTCCCGGCGAAGAAGGCGCTGGCGCAGGCCGGGCAGCTCGGTTCGGAGCGGATCGCCCGAGCGGTGCAGCTCCTCGCTGCGGCGGACGCGGACCTCAGGGGACGGACAGGAGTGCCGTCCGAGCAGGTGATGGAGGTGCTCGTCGCCCGACTGGCCGCCCTGTCGGGCAGGGCGCCGGTCAGCCGGCGGCGTTGACCTTCTTCGTCAGGCGGGACTTCCGTCGCGCCGCGGTGTTCTTGTGCAGCACGCCCTTGGCCACGGCCTGGTCGATCCGCTTGACCGCTGCTCGGAGCGCCTCGTCGGTGGGCTCGCCGGCCTCGATCGCAGCGTCCACGTTCTTGGTCCGGGTCTTGAGCTCGGAGCGAACCGCGCGGTTGCGTTGGTTGGCCTGGTCGTTCTGACGGTTGCGCTTGATCTGGCTCTTGATGTTCGCCATGGCGGTGCTGTCGATCCTGGGTGGTGGTCGGCCGGCGCGGCCGGCGGGGGAGGTGCGTGATCTTGGGGGCCGCTGACCGAGCCGTGGCGTCGGTCGCGCGGGTGACCGGGCAACGATAGCCGCAACGTCGTCGACGCCGCATCCCGGGCGGCTCCGACGTGATGACGGTGCGGGTCCGGCGCGCTGCCAGACTGTGGGGCCGCATCCCTCCCCGACCAGCGCGACACGATGACCTCCCTCGAGAAGATCCGCAACCTTTCGATCATCGCCCACATCGACCACGGCAAGTCCACCCTGGCCGACCGGATGCTGGAGCTCTGCGGCGCCGTCGATCCGCGGGACATGCGGGCGCAGTACCTGGACTCGATGGACATCGAGCGCGAGCGGGGCATCACGATCAAGCTCCAGTCGGTGCGGCTCGAGCACGAGGGTCACACGCTCAACCTGATCGACACCCCGGGCCACGTCGACTTCGGCTACGAGGTCTCGCGCTCCCTCGCAGCGTGCGAAGGCGTGATCCTGGTGGTCGACGCCTCGCAGGGCATCGAGGCCCAGACCCTGGCCAACTGCTACCTGGCGCTCGAGAACGACCTGGAGATCGTCGCGGTCCTCAACAAGATCGACCTGCCGGCCGCGGATCCCGACACCTACGCCCAGGAGATCGAGAACGTGCTCGGCATCCCGGCCGAGGACGTGCTGCGGATCTCGGCGAAGACCGGCGTCGGCGTCGGCGATCTGCTCGACGCGGTCGTCGAGCGAATCCCGGCACCGGTCGGCGACGCCGACGCTGCGCTGCAGGGGCTGATCTTCGATTCGCACTTCGACCAGTACCGGGGTGTGGTCAGCTCGGTCCGGGTGGTCAACGGCCACCTCCGCACCGGATCGCGCCTGCGGTTCATGCAGGCCGGTGCGATCCACGAGGCGATCGAGGTCGGGGTGCGCACCCCCGACAACGTGGCGGTCGCCGAGCTGGGCCCCGGCGAGGTCGGCTACCTCATCGCCGGCATCAAGGACGTCGGCGAGGCCCGCTCCGGCGAGACGGTCACCGACAACGCCCGCCCGGCAGGGGAGCCGCTGGCCGGCTACCAGGACCCCAAGCCGATGGTGTTCTGCGGCCTGTACCCCGTCGACGGCGACGAGTTCGAGGATCTCCGGGAGTCGCTCGAGAAGCTGCGCCTCAACGACGCGAGCTTCACCTACGAGCCGGAGACCTCCGGTGCGCTCGGCTTCGGGTTCCGCTGCGGGTTCCTCGGCTTGTTGCACATGGAGATCATCCGGGAGCGCCTCGAGCGTGAGTACGACCTCAACCTGATCGCGACGGCGCCGTCGGTCGAGTACCGGGTCGTCCGCGACGACGGCGAGGAGCTCGTGATCGACAACCCGGCGGACCTTCCCGATCCGGGGACGATCGAGACAATCCTCGAGCCCTACCTGCGGACCACGATCATCACGCCGACGACCTACACCGGCGCGCTCATGGACCTGTGCCAGACCCGTCGTGGCGAGATGGTGAAGATGGAGTACCTGTCGCCCGAGCGGGTCGAGCTGCAGTACCGCATGCCGCTCGGCGAGGTGGTCATGGACTTCTTCGACCAGCTGAAGAGCCGCACCCAGGGATACGCCAGCCTCGACTACGAGCCGATCGGTGACGAGCCCGCCGACCTCGTCAAGGTCGACATCCTCATCGCCGGTGACCCCGTCGACGCCTTCAGCTCGATCGTGCACAAGGACAAGGCGTACGACTACGGCAAGAAGATGGTCGACAAGCTGCGTGAGCTGATCCCCCGACAGCAGTTCGACGTGCCGATCCAGGCAGCGATCGGGTCGCGGATCCTGAGCCGGCAGACCGTCAAGGCCTACCGCAAGGACGTCACCGCCAAGCTCTACGGCGGCGACGTGTCCCGCAAGCGGAAGCTGCTCGAGAAGCAGAAGGAGGGCAAGAAGCGGATGAAGCACCTCGGCCGCGTCGAGGTCCCGTCCGACGCCTTCATCAGCGCGCTCCGCCTCGAGGACTGACCGCTCGCGACGTGCCCGAGGGTCTCGTTGGCACTCGCGTACACTGAGTGCCAATGTCTCAGGACGCGCAGCTCGACCAGCGGAAGGCCGCAATCCTGCGCGCCGTGGTCCAGCAGTACATCGAGACCGCGCAGCCCGTGGGCTCGACGACCGTCGCCGCCCGACCTGACGTCGCGGTGTCCTCCGCGACGGTTCGCAACGAGATGACGCTGCTCGAGCGGGAGGGCTTCCTCGCACAGCCGCACACCAGCGCCGGCCGGGTGCCGACCGAGAAGGGCTACCGGTTCTTCGTCGACGGCCTGAGCGGGGCGGACCGGCTGAGCCCCACGAACGTCCGGGCGGTGCGGGACTTCTTCGCCTCCGCCCACGGAGAGCTCGAGTCGATGCTCCGGGAGACGACCCGTCTCCTCTCGACGCTCACCCACAGCGCGGCGGTGGTCGTCGGGGAGCAACCCGAGGCGGCGACGGTGAGATCGGTGCAGCTCGTCGACCTGAGCTCCCGGACGGTGCTGGCGGTCGTGGTGCTGAGCAACGGGGTGGTCCTCAAGCGCTCCTTCGACCTCGCCGACGACGTCGACGCGGACGACGTCGCCGCTGCGCAGGCGGAGGTCTCCGAAGGGCTGGTGGGTCGGGAGCTCGCCGGGGTGGTTGCATGGAGCCCGCCGACGCGCGGTCCCGAGAGCCTGCTCGTCGCGGCGGCCGGCGCTGCGGTGCGTGCCGCGCTCGCCGAAGCAGGACAGCAGGTCTTCGTCGACGGAGCGGCGCACGTCGCAGGGTCGTTCGAGGCACGGGAGACCGTCGAGCAGGTGCTGCTGGTCCTCGAGCAGCAGTTCGTCGTGGTGAGCCTGCTGCGCGAGCTCATCGACGGGGGCCTCACGGTGGCGATCGGCTCCGAGACCGGGGTCGCACCGTTGGCCGACTGCGCGCTCGTCGTCGCGCCGTACTCCGCAGGTGGCGAGCCCGCGGGGGCGATCGCCGTGCTCGGTCCGACCAGGATGGACTACGCCGAGACCGTGTCGACGGTGTCGGTCGTGAGCGAGCGGCTGAGCCGGATGCTGACCGACGGACGATCCACCGAAGGGTGACCTGTGGCTGACCTGTACGAGATCCTCGAGGTGCCGCGCGATGCGTCCTCCGACGACATCAAGCGCTCGTACCGGCGTCTTGCACGCGAGTGCCATCCCGACGCGAACCCCGACGACCCAGGCGCCGAAGCGCGCTTCAAGGAGCTCGCCGGCGCCTACGAGGTGCTGTCGGATCCGGAGAAGCGGGATCGCTACGACCGCTTCGGCTCCGCTGACGGCTTCGACGTCGGTGACCCGTTCGGGTCCGGGTTCTCCAGCCTCGGCGACCTGTTCGACGCCGTGTTCAGCAACGAAGGCGGCCCGTTCGGCGGCACCCGGCGCGGTGGCGGCGGGCCGGTGCGCGGCAGCGACCTCGAGGCGACGGCGACGATCGGGTTCGTCGACTCCGTGTTCGGAACCCAGACCGACGTCACGGTGCGGACGGCGCTGGGCTGCGACGACTGCGCCAGCACGGG
>JAFDWA010000211.1 GCA_018268735.1 Actinomycetota bacterium
CTCCGTCGAGGCCGAGCCCACGACGTTGGCCGATCGTGACCAGCTCGACGGCCTCCGCGTGGCCGAGGTGCCGGCCCTGCACGTCGACGATCTCGCCGGCGTGCAGCTCGGCTCGGTCGCGCAGGAACGACTCTCGACCGTCGACGCGCGTGATGAAGCACACGTCCTGGCTGTCGGGCTTGGTGGCGGTGCGCAGCCGCAGCCGCGATGCCTCGGCACGCACCTGCGCCTTGGTGAGCTCACCGATGGGCAGCAGGATCCGACCGAGGTCGGCGCCGACGATCGGGTGCAGGACGTAGCTCTGGTCCTTCGCCGCATCCACCCCGCGTGCGATCCGCAGGGTGCCGCCGGGGTGACCGACGATCCGGGCGTGGTGGCCGGTCGCGACGGCGTCGAATCCGAGCACCTCGGCACGTCGCAGGAGCGTGTCGAACTTGAGGTGCCGGTTGCACTCGACACACGGGTTGGGTGTGCGGCCGGCGAGGTGGTCCGCGACGTACGGCTCGACGACGTGGCGCTCGAAGTCCTCGGAGAAGTCGAAGACGTGGTGGTCGACGCCGAGCTGTGCAGCGGCACGCCGGGCGTCGGCCACCTCCGACGCCGAGCAGCACCCGGTGTCGGAGGACCCTCCCCAGAGGCGCATCGTGACGCCGACCACGTGGTGGCCCTCGGCGATCAGGCGTGCGACGGCCACCGAGGAGTCCACTCCACCGGACATCGCAGCCAGCACGCGCACCTCAGCGCTCCCCGGTGGTCGCGCCGACCTCGACGGGTCCGATGCGCGCTGAGCGGAGCCTGGACGACGCTGCTGCGACGACCTCGACGGTGCGATCGACGTCGCGGTCGGTCACGTCGTGGCCCAGCGAGAACCGCACCGCCCCACGGATCCGACCCGGCGCAGGTCGGTCTGCACCGATGGCCGCCAGGACGTGCGACGGTGCCGCCGCACCAGACGCACACGCGGACGAGGCCGAGGCGCGCACCCCGGCGGCGTCGAGCAGGAACAGCAGCGACTCGGACTCGACGTCGTCGACGAGCACGTGCAGCGTGCCGGGCAGCACCGGGGTCCCGGGTGGCAACGTGGGACGCACACCGGGCAGGGAGCACAGCGCGTCGGCGAACCGGTCACGCACGCCCGCCACCCGTGCTGCGGTGCGGGACCGCTGGTCTGCGACGGAGCGCAGCGCGGCAGCCATCCCGACGACACCGGCGACGTTCGTGGTGCCGGAGCGCCGACCGAGCTCCTGGCCTCCGCCGATCAGCAGCGGCCGCAGCGTCGTGCCGCTCCGGACGACGAGCACGCCGACCCCACGAGGACCGCCGAACTTGTGCGCCGACACCGACACGAGTGCTGCGGCGCCGGCGTGGACGCGCAGGTCCAGCCACGGCGCCGCCTGCACGGCGTCGGTGTGCAGCGTCGCCGCTGGTGCACACCGGTCGACCACTGCCGCCACGGCGTCGATGTCGGAGATCGTGCCGAGCTCGTTGTTCGCGGTCATCACCGACACGAGCCCGACCGAGCCCCCGTGTCCGGGATCGGTGCGGACCAGTGCCTCGGCGAGGGCATCGAGGTCCACACGACCGTCGGGATGCACCGCGACGATCCCACCGCCGAGGGCGCGCACCGACTAGAGCACCGCCGGGTGCTCGACCGCGGAGCAGATGACCCGATCGGCCCTCGGCGGGATGCCGCCGGTCACGGCGTGCACGTCGGACTCGGTTCCCCCCGAGGTGACGACCACCTCCGACGGCATGCACCCGAGGAGGTCGGCCAGCTCCTCACGCGCCTCGTCGAGCGCTCGCATCGCATCACGGCCGAGCGCGTGGGCGGAGCTCGGGTTGCCGTAGCGATCGGCGAGGAACGGCTCCATCGCCGCACGCGCTTCGGGACGCAGCGGCGCGGTGGCCGCCCGGTCCATGTCGATGCCCGCCACGGGTGCGGGCACCGTCGCACCCTCCACCGTCGTCACCGCACCACGTTACGTTCCCGCCCGCGAAGAACGGGGCAGCTCGCGGAACGCGACGTCCTTGTCGACGCGGACGTCGCCGGGCAGTCCCAGCACCCGCTCCCCGATGATGTTGCGCTGCACCTGATCGGTCCCGCCGCCGATCCGTGGGGCCCACTGACCCATGAAGAGGTCCTGGAAGCGGCCTCCGTGCGGTGCATCGCCGCCGGTCAACGTGCCGGCCGGGCCCTCGAGCTCGATCACGAGGTCGCCGCCGATCTCGTAGCGGGCCGACACCGCCAGCTTCATGACCGAGCTCTCGGGGCCCGGCGGCCGACCGCTCGCTGATGCGGTCCGCACCCGGTAGCCGAGGTAGCGCAGGATCTCGTCGCGGGTGAACATGTCGGCCAGGCGCTGTCGGATCGTCGGATCGTCGGTCCGACCGTTCTCACGGGCCAGCTGCACGAGCTGCTCGAAGCTGTACCCCGTCCCGCCACCGATCGATGCCCGCTCGTTGGTGAGCATGCTCAGCGCGACCGCCCAGCCCTGGCCGACCGGGCCGATCGTCGATTCGACCGGCACCCGCACCTCGTCGAGGAACACCTCGTTGAAGTGGATCGTGCCGTCGATCTGGCGGAGTGGTCGGACCTCGACGCCCGGCGCACGCATGTCGATCGCCATCGCCGTGATGCCGCGGTGCTTGGGGACGGTCGGATCGGTCCGCGCCAACAGGAACCCGAGATCCGCGTAGTGCGCTGCTGTCGTCCACACCTTCTGGCCGCTCACGACCCATTCGCCACCGTCGCGCACGGCCCGGGTCGACAGGCCGGCGAGGTCCGAACCGGCGCCGGGCTCGCTGAACAGCTGGCACCAGATGTCGTCCGCTCGCAGGATCCGAGGCAGGTGGTGGCGCTGCTGGTCGACGGTCCCCCACTCCATGATGGTGGGGCCGACCATGTCGGTGCCGACGGAGAACATCCTGCCGGCGACGTCGTAGGCGGCCTCCTCGGCGGCGAACACGCCAGCGAGCATCGGCGACAGGCCCCGACCGCCGAGCTCCGCCGGCCACGACGGAGCGGCCCAGCCGTCCTCGGCCTTGGTGCGCTGCCATCGACGGGCCTCGTCGAGGTTCGCCTCGTCCTCCTCCTCGGTGCGGGAGCGGAACGTGCGGAGGTCGCTCAGGGAGGTCGCGTCGATCCGGCGGGCGTGGGCGTCGAGCCATGTGCGCGCCTCCGCTCGGAACACGACCTCCTCGGGTGTGTCGTCGAAGTCCATGTCGGACCGAGTGTGGCCCACCCGTCCCGAGCTCGGCACGTCCGACGTCGATCTCGTGGTCGTGAGGTACCCGCTGGGAGTGCAGCGCTCAGGATCGGGCAGCGATGGGTGCCAGGCCGAGCGCAGCGTCGGCGAGGAGGTTCCCGTCACGTTGCTGGAACGCCGATGCGACGCAGACGAGCAGCAGCTCCGGGTCGATCGGAGCGGGTGGCCTGTGGTGCAGCCGCTCGCACACACCGGCGGCGAGCCCGGCGGCAAGGCCTGAGCGAGCGGCGGCATCGAGCTGGTCGACGCGCAGGAGGAAGGCCCGGATCGACGAGAAGTCCTCGTCGTCGAGCGTCCCGACGTCGAGTGACGCGACGTACTGCTCGTAGCCGCGTGGAGGATGGAACGCGATCGGCACGTCGAGCGACGTTCGGGACCCGCTGCGGATGACCGACGTCCCCGCCGCCATGTCCCCGGTTCGCTGCGTCGTCGGGGAGAACATGGAGGTCACGACGGCGAGGAAGCCGAGCGACATGTAGAAGTCGACCAACCCGACGACGGCACGGACGGCGGACTGGCGGGTGCTCACCGGCGACCCGTCGGCGCCGACGACGCGAAGTCCGACCATCGCCTTGCCCACGCTGCGTCCGCGGCTCGACGTCTCCATCACGAACGGGACGCCGAGCAGGTCGACGACGACCACCACCAGCACGAGCAGCTCCGGGGAGATCCCGATCGGCAGCAGCGACACGACGATGAAGGCGACGATGCCGATGAAGGCCTGGGCCAGGAGGTCGATGAGGCGGGCGAACGCCCGCGTCGCGACGCCGGCGGTCGGCAGCTCGAGGAGCACCGCCTCGGGTGTGACGGTCCCGGCACGCATCCCACGGAGGCTACGGCGGTACGGTTCCGGCGA
>JAFDWA010000212.1 GCA_018268735.1 Actinomycetota bacterium
GGCGGATCGTGCGAAACGGCAGCCAGCTCACCTTCTACGACGGAACCCGATGCCTCGGTTCTTCCGGCCCGCCAGGCCCGACGCCCGGACCACGCGCTGATGTCGCCGTGCTGCCGATCCAGGTGCACCCACCCGAGCCGCCACCAGGCGTGAGGCCCGATTCGTGCCGCTGCGAAGGCGGTGGTGAACACCTCACCTCCTACGGGCTCGACGTGTTGCTCCACCACCTCCTCACAGCTGCCTGAGGCGTTGGCTCCGCAGCGCGCGTGAGCTCACCCGGTCCCAGGGTGATGAATGTCGCGGCCAGCAGCTCACGGAGGTTGGCCCGCGCCCGGCACTGATGGGCCGACGGTGCCTACTCGTTCACGATGTCGGACGCTCCGTCGAACATCTTGCGCGCCCACTCGACGGAGCTCAGCGGCAGCGGCCGAGTGGTTGTCGGTCTTGGCCGAGGCTCCGGTCAGCCGGATGCAGATCGCATCCTTGGAGTTGATGCTGCTGATCACCGCGTTCGATGCCGCAGCGTTGGGGAGTCCCAGGTCGAGGTCGACCTCCGCCGCGGTCAGGAACTCTCGAGCCTTCCTCAGGTGCCCGCGAGGGTCTCCGAGTCGGCTCACCGCGTGCTCGAGCGTGTCGAAGGAGCGCCACACGTTGCTCGGTGAGGGCGATCCCGTCGGTGCGTCGGTCACGGGGGAGGCGTCCATCGCCGGTCGCGAGTTCGCTGATCTCCTCGGAGGAGTACTCGATGACGGCGCACGGGTCGCCGGTCCATGCCGTCACGTCGTCGGCGAACCGGTCGACTTGCGCGCTCCATTCCGGGTCGAGCCCGTCGACGTCAACGGGTCGCACGACGAGGACGTCGATGTCGCTCGTCGTCGACCCATCGCCGCGGGCGGCGGACCCGAACAACCAGGCACCCAGCGGTGCCGGGTTTCAGGAGCGAAGCTCTTGTCGCATCGCGTCGATCATGCGTGAGCGCATCGTGGCGAGCTCGACGATCGTGGCGAGCTCGACGATCGTGGCGAGCTCGACGATCGCGTCGGCGCCGAGGTGGCGGCGGTTGAGTCGGTAGAGCTTGGCCGGGGGTGGGAATCGACCGTCACCAGTCCCGCGTCGGACAGCGCCGCCAGGGCGTTCTGCACTCCCGACCGGCTCGAGCCGTCGACCAGGCGGCGACTCCACGTCCAGTGAGAGGACCGTCGGTGCGTGCGAACACGGCCAGCACGTCGCCCTGCACCGATGGGATCACGGATCGGATCGGTGCTCGAAAGGTCCATGTGGTCCGTTCCTCCCGGACACGGTTCCGGCAGATGGCCAGGATGTCGGCCAAATGACCAGAATGCTGGTCGACGGTGCGGGATCGTCCGGAGAGCCCCAGGCATCGTCGGCACCGGGATACCCTCCCGATACCCTCCCGAGCGTGACGAGGGGGAGCCGACGATGATCCCGACGCTTGCCGCGGGCGAGATCCGTCAGGCGTTGGTCGACTACCTGGCCACCACCTTCGGCCTGGCCGACGACGACGTTCGCGACACGCTCTCGGACTTCCTCACCGACGCCGACACGGGCCTGTTCCGCGGCCCCTACCTGCGGGTCCGGACCCCGTTCCGCGCCGTCGAACCGACCTGGGAATCACCGCTGGGGTGGCTGCCGGACTGGTTCGTGCCGTACCGGCACCAGGCGGAGGCCTTCGAGCGGCTCAGCACCCTCGGCGGACGCGCTCCGCAGTCGACGATCGTCACCACCGGCACCGGGTCAGGCAAGACCGAGTGCTTCCTCATGCCGGTGCTCGACCACTGCGCCCGCCAACGCGACATCGGCCAACGGGGCATCAAGGCCATCGTCCTGTACCCGATGAACGCCCTGGCGTCGGACCAGGCCGGCCGCCTGGCCGGGCTCATCGCCCAGGAGACGCGCCTGTCGGGACTGCGGGCCGGGTTGTACGTCGGCGAGCAGGGCTCGCACCCCGACATGGGCGACGACCACCTCATCGACGACCGTCACGCCCTCCGCGACGACCCGCCCGACATCCTGCTCACCAACTACAAGATGCTGGACTTCCTGCTGCTGCGCGCTGCGGACCGTCCGCTGTGGGCCACGACCGGGCCCGACACGTTGCGCTACGTGGTCCTCGACGAGTTCCACACCTACGACGGCGCCCAGGGCACCGACGTTGCCATGCTGCTCCGTCGCCTCGGCGCCACCCTGGGCACCGTCGACGAACGCGGTCCGCTCGGCGCTGCCGCACCCGTCGCCACCTCGGCCACCCTCGGATCCGACCCCGCCGCGCTCGCCGACCTGCGGGTCTTCGCCGGCAAGGTCTTCGGCGTCGACTTCGACGCGGCGTCGGTGATCGGAGAGACCCGCCAGAGCGTCGCCGAGGCGTGCGAGCCCATCGACGCGACGCTGCCCACACCGTCGCCATCCGACGTCGCCGAGCTCGACCCCACCGACAACGACGCGCTCGCCGCCGCTTTCTGCCGTCGCCGCTCCGACGAGGCGGTGCTCGCCTCTCCGATCGAGCTGGGCGAGCGACTCCTCGCCCATCCGATCACCCGCGCCGTCCTCGACGCGGTCGCCGAGCGACCCCGGACCCTGGCCGACACCGCCGCCGAGGTCGCGGCACGGGTGCCCGGCTGGGTCGAAGAGCTCGACCGCGACCGGTCGATCGTGGAAGAGGCGCTGAGCCGCTTCATCGCCCTCGTGTCGGTCGCCCGCCGGCTCGTCGGCGGCAACGTCCGACCGCTGTTCACCGTCGAGGCCCAGCTCTGGATCCGCGAGGTCACCCGGCTCCAGCGGGCGGTGCAGGTCGCGCCGTCCTTCTCCTGGCTCGACACCCCGGCCGCCGCCGCGCTCCAGGGCGACGACCGTGTCGCCGATCCCGCGCTGCTGCTCCCTGCGGTGTCGTGTCGGCGCTGCGGCCACAGCGGCTGGCTCAGCACCGTCACCGAGGTCGCCGGAACCCTCACCACCAAGGCGGCCGCCATCTACGAAGCGGCCGTCACCCGTTCCCCGTCGGTGCGGGCGATGCTGCGTGCCCGCGACGACGACGCGGATGCCGTGCACCTCGACCCGCTCGCGCTGCGGCTCCTCGACCACCCCGCCGAGGGGACCGTCCCCGTCCGCGTCACCGCGGGGGAGGACGACGCCCGCCGGCAGACCTGCCCGGCCTGCGGCGAGCCCAACGCGGTGCTGTTCGTCGGCCTGGCCGTGGCGTCGCTCGCGTCGGTGGCGATCACCACCATGTTCGGCTCCGACAACGTGCCGTCCGGGGAGCGCAAGCTGCTCGCCTTCACCGACTCGGTGCAGGACGCGTCGCACCGCGCCGGCTTCTTCTCGGGACGCACCCACCGCTTCAACACCCGTTCGCTGATCGCCGGTGCGCTCCTCGACGCCGGGCCCGACGGCGTCGACCTGGCCTCACTCGGCGACGAGCTCATGGACGCCGCCGGCTCCCCGGCCCGTCGCTTCGAGCTGATCCCGCCCGACCTGCTGCACGATCCGCTCGTGACGCCGGTGTTCTCCGACGAGCCGACCGCCGCGTCGCTCGACATCCTGCGCCTGCGGGTCGGCTTCGAGGTCGATCTGGAGTTCGGGCTGCGCTCCCGGGTCGGCCGGACCCTCGAGCAGTCCGTCGCCTCGGCCGCCTGGGTCGAGTTGGGCGACGACGCCGCCGACCTGGCGCTCGACGCCCTGCGCGACGTGCTCGCCGAGGTCCCCGATCACGCCGTCGACGGACTCGACGCCTACCTGACCGGCATCGGCGACCGGCTCCGCACCCGCGGCGCCCTCCATCACCCGCTGCTCGACCGCTACGTCGCCGACGGCGGCCGGCAGTGGTGGATCTGGGGAGGCCGAGCCAAGGGCCTGCCCGCGTTCACCGCGGATCAGAGCCGGCCGACGTTCGTGTCGACCGCCGCGTCGACCGACTTCGACTCGATCACCGCCCGCAGCGCCACCCCCACCTGGTGGACCGACTGGGCGATGCGCTCCCTCGGCCTCGACGCCGAGGCGGCCGTATCGGTCAACACCCGGGTCCTGTCGGTGCTCGCCGCCGGGACCGACGCCGTGATCGGTGTCCCCTCC
>JAFDWA010000213.1 GCA_018268735.1 Actinomycetota bacterium
GGACTTCCGCGACCTCGTCGAGCCGCTCGGTCGGGTCCTCGTGGAGCGCAGCACCCTCTACGGCGTCGCGGGCGAGCCGGCGACCAGCTTCTGAGCCGGACACGTCGCCAGCCCTGTTGCGAGCAGCACTCGCACCGCTGCGGTCCCTGCGGTGACCGACTGGTCCGGCGCCGTCACCTGGCAGCTCGTCGTGGGCGGGTCACCCCACCGGAGCTGCAGCGGACCCGAGTACGTGGCGTCGATCGCGGCGACCGTCGCCCGGGTCGTGCTGTTGGGGACCACCTGGGTCAGCTCCGGGTCGCGCTTCGGCACCGTCTCTGCACCGGCCAGGACCGCAGCGGTGTCCGGGGAGCGTCCGTCACCGCCGCCGATCACGACCGCCCGACGCCCGAGCGGGAGCGGCTGGACCTGGACGGGGACCGCCAAGGTCTGCTGCTCACCGTACGGGCCGGCGCCGCCGCATGCGCTCACCACGACCTTGATGGTGGTCGCGCCGCTCGACGCGTAGCGGAACGCGATCGGAGTGGTGCCGGAGGCACCCGTCCCGGGTGACTCGCACGGAGCGCGGGGCGCCGAGGCGTTCGGAAGCCCGACCAGCGGGTCGCCGAAGTCAGCGGTGACCACGACAGCGGACGGATCGGCGAGATCGGGATCGCTCCACGTCACGTTCAGCGTGACGGTGTTGGCGACCACAGCGGTTCCCCCCGCAGTCGCCAGCGTCGCCGAGACCGTCATCGGGCGGTTCGGCGGCAGCGTCGTCGTCGTGGTGGCGGGGAGCGTCGTCGGCACCGTCGTCAGGGTCGGAGCGAGCGTCGTCGTGGCGACCGTCGTCGGGACGACGGTCGTGATCGGTCCGGTGGTCGTGCTCGTCGCGATCGTGGTCGTGGTCGTGGTCGTCGACGCGTCGGCGATGACCACCTTCGCAGGATCCGTGCGTGGCCACAGCGCGATCACGGCGACGACTGCCAGGACCGCACCGGTGCCACCCATCCAGGTTCTCCGCCGACGGGTACGTCGGGCTGCCCGGACAGCGACGGCGTAGCGGGCGCGGTCGAGGTCGAGTCCGTCGACGGCCAGGCCGGCCAGGAGGAGCGCCACCGGCGACGGCTGACCCACGACCCCCGTCGCATCAGCGCCGTCGGCCTCATCGAGCGTCGCCGCCGTCTCGGTCGTGTCGTTCATCCCTGGTCTCCGAGTCGCGCGTCGAGCGGGCTCTCGACCTCGGCGGAGACACGGCGCCGATCCGCCAGCCGTGTCCCGATGCGGCGGAGGGACGCTTCGACCGCGACCGGATCCGCTCCGACGAGGATCGCGGTCTGCGACGGCGGCATGCCGCAGGCGAGGCACACGACCCCGACCCGGCGATCGACGCGACGTGCACCGGCCAGCGCCTCCTGCAGCTCCCACAGTCCGAGGCCGTGGTGGTCCCACTCGGCTCCGACCCCCTCGTCGAGCAGGTCCTGCGGCAGCAGGTCCTCGGCTCGCGCCCCGCTCGGCAGCGCGACCCGACCCGGGTGGCCGATCATCCGATCGAGGCTCAGCTCGGCGGCCCACCCCACGATCCGCTCGGCTGCTCGGTCGGTGTCGGCGAACCGGTGCACCTTCGCCTTCGCGAGCGTCTCGATCGCGATCTCCTCGACGACAGGATCCGAGGAGCTCGCCGCGGCGCGGTGGCGGTCGAGTGCCCGTCGCACGAGCCCGACGACGGCCGGGAACGCTCGGTCGAAGAGCGCATCGAACTCCGGGGAGTGACGCACCGGTCGGGTGACGACCGCGGTCGCAGAGCCATCCGGCGGTGCGCCCTTCTCAGGCGATGGGTGGCCTGTCTCTGCCTCGGGACCGCTGGAGACCATCGACGCGCATCATCGCACTCCGGCGGGCTCGACGGGGCGACCACCCACCAGGACCCTGCCCGCTACGTTGACGACATGACGACCCGTCGACCCCGCTACCGGACCGGCGACGAGGTCCTCGACGAGCACATCGAGTCGCTGCTGGCCGAAGCCGGCGTGCTGCACGACCAGGATCTGTTCTTCGAGCTCACCACGTCGGTGCTGCGGATGGCGCGCGAGGGCGTGCACCGCGGCGACCTGAAGATCGCGAACTCGACGCTCAAGGAGATGCGGTACGCGTTCGGGGTGTTCGACCCGTATCGGGCAGTGCGCAAGCTCGCCATCTTCGGATCGGCACGGACGCCGGTGGAGGAGCCCGCCTACCAGGCAGCGCGTGCCGTCGGGGCGGCGATCGCCGCCGAGGACTGGATGGTCATCACCGGCGGCGGCCCGGGGATCATGACTGCCGGGATCGAAGGCGCCGGACCCGACAACAGCTTCGCCGTCAGCATCGTGTTGCCGTTCGAGCCCTCCGGTGGCGCAGCGCTCGTGGCCGACGGGAGGGCGGTCAACTTCCGCTACTTCTTCAACCGCAAGCTCACGTTCATGAAGGAGGCATCCGCGTACGTCATGTTCCCGGGCGGCTACGGGACGATGGACGAGACCTTCGAGCTGCTCACCCTCCTGCAGACCGGCCGCGAAGCCCCGGCGCCGATCGTCCTGTTCGAGCCCGAGGGAGATGCGTACTGGCGGAGCTTCCGTCACTTCCTCGACGTGGAGCTCCTCGACGCCGGGCTCATCCGATCCGACGACCTCGACCTCTTCCACATCACCTCCGACGTCGAGGACGCGATCACCCACATCACGAGCTTCTACGAGGTGTTCGACTCGATCCGCTACGTGGGTGGGCGTCTGGTCATGCGCCTGCGCCGCGAGCTCACCGACGAGCAGATCCAGCTCCTGAACGACGAGTTCGGCGACATCGTCGCCTCTGGTCGCATCGAGCGGACCACCGCCTCCGACGTCGAGGTGGCCGACGACGATGCGTTGACGCTTCCCCGCATCCAGTTCCGCTTCGTCAACGACTCCTACGCCCGCCTCCACGCGTTGATCCGCACCGTCAACACGTTCTGAGCGCCGCGACGGCACGCTGGGCCCGGCTCAGGCGCCGTCGGGTTCGGCGAGCAGGTGGGCGGCCTTGTCGACCGCCCGCCGGGCCCGGGTGAGTCGACGTTCGTCGACCGGCAGCTCGTCGCCGCCGGCGTCGATCGACTCTCGCAGTCGGACGATCGCCAGATCGGCCAACTCCTCGGAGATCGCTTCGAGTCGGGTGCGGATGTCGTCGAACTCACCGGCCATGGGGGGTGATCTAGCACCCTGGGGTGACAGTGCGGCACGTCGCGCTCGGTAGTGTCGCCCTCCGTGTCAGAGCGCCGCGACCGTGACGAGACCCACAGCGAAGCCCACCCGCGCCAGTGGGTCAGCTTCGAGCACGACGGTGACACGTGGATGTTCGACGCGACGTTCCTGATGAGCCCGTACCACTGCATCTTCAACGACGGCTGCAAGGGGGTGCTCGAGGAGGACGCCGCCCACCTGGGGCACGGGTGCTGCTCCTTCGGTGCGCACTTCGCCGACAAGGCCGACCGCGTGCGGGTGCGACAGCTGGTGAAGCAGCTCACCGACGAGCAGTGGCAGCTCCGCAGCGAGGCCAAGGCCGCCGGAGGAGCGATCACCCGCAACGACGACGGCGACTGGGTCACCCGGGTGCACGACGGAGCATGCGTCCTGTTGAACCGCCCGGACTTCCACCGAGGAGCAGGCTGCGCCCTGCACGTGGCCGCGCTCGACGCTGGTGAGCGACCGATGGACTGGAAGCCTGAGGTCTGCTGGCAGGTGCCGCTGCGACTCGAGTTCCACACCGACGAGGTCGGCCACACCACCCACACCTTGCGCGAGTGGCGGCGCCGCGACTGGGGCGAGGGCGGCCTCGAGTTCCACTGGTGGTGCACCGAGGCACCTGAGGCGTTCACCGCCCACGAGCCGCTCGTCACCACCTGCCGAGACGACATCGTCGGCCTGGTCGGCGAGGAGCGATACGAGCTGCTGCGCGCCTCGCTCGGAGTGGACGACGGGCCGGCGGCGACGGTCACCTGGCTCCCCCATCCGGCAGTGCGGCGTCGCTGAGAGAGTCGGCGGCTTCCTCAAGGGGGCGGTGAGCCGCGCCGAACTGTCAGGTGTGACCGCGTTC
>JAFDWA010000214.1 GCA_018268735.1 Actinomycetota bacterium
GGCGGTGAGGTCGAGCTCCCGCACCGCAGGGATCGCCGATGTCACCCGGTACTGCGTGCCCACCTGCAGCCGGTCCCGGTTCGCGATGATCGACGACGACTGCTCGTCGAAGCTGATGTCCGTGTCGATGGTGATCGCCCGAGGGGCGAACGCGGCCGGGACCCACGGACCGGTCAACCCCGAGATGGTCACCACCTGGGTGTCGGTCCTGTGACGCCCGCCGGTCGGCGATGCAGGTAGGTCGGCACCGTCGACGTCGCGATACGAGGTGCTCGACACCCAGATGTCGCGAGTCGCGTCGTATCTGTCGAGCGACGTCAGGCGCCAGTACGCCGGCACCGACGCCTGTGCGGTGAAGAGGATCTCGTCGCTCTGCGGACCGAGCAGGTTCCGAACGCCGACGAACGGGCTCGTGACGGTCCGGGGACTGCTCGCTCGACCGACCGCCCGAAGGTCCAGCACCGCCGCCGAGTCCCCCGGTAGGTGCGGCCCGATCAGGGCTCCTGCGACCACGGCGACCCCGACGACGACGAACCCTGACGCCGCGATCGACCGGACACCTCGTCGCTCGTCGCCGCTGGCCCAACGACGCTCGGTGCTGTGCAGCAACCGCTGGGTCAGCGCGTACACCGAGAGTCCTGCGACGAAGACGACGGCGGTGCCCGATCGAGCGGTCTCCCGCGCGAGCACACCACCGGCGACGAACGCCGACACGTCGGGGATCACGGCTTGGACCGGGCCGCGGTAGCGCAGCGCCGCAGCGTCCGCGAAGAACGTGAAGGTCCACATCACCGGGGCCAACACGACGAGGAACCCGTCGGAGGCCCGGACCGGAGCGACCATCGTCGAGAATCCGGCGAAGGAGCTGCGCACGGCATCGAGGAGCGTCGACGCGGTGTCCGGTGTCGGTAGGCCGAACACCGTCGTGTGGGGAGCGAAGCGCCAGCCCAGCACGAGCACGGCGCACATCGCGGAGATGAGGGCAGAGGTCCACACGCCGAGGTGCAACCGCCTGGTGAGCACCGCGATCGTCCAGCTCGCTGCGACGGCGCCGACCAGCGGCACCAGGTAGGTCCCTGCGACGAACAGCCGCGAGAAGCTGAGGGCGGTGGCGACGCCGACGCTCAGCAGGCCCAGCTCCGCGGCGATCAGCACGTGGAGCGCAGCCTCGTCCACCGGTGTGGTCTCGGCGGTGCTCGCGGTCATGGGATCGTCACCGGTCGAGACCCGCGCGGCGAGGGATCGTGGGGGTGTGCGGCCCGCCCCATGGCCGCTGCCCAGACGTCGGTCAGCGGTCGGTTGCCGTCCCAGTGCAGCACGATCGCGCCGGGATCGATCGGACCGGCGCCCCCGGCGTCGGCACCGGTCGGGCTGGGTCGGGTGGCGTCGGTGTGGGCCAGCACCCGGACGCGGTAGCCACGCGTCGCCCTGGACCATCCGAGCGCAGCGGCCGGAGTGAGCCGTCCGAGGACGGTGACGATCCGTCCGGTCGGTCGCCGGCTGAGCAGCGTGAGCCCGGTGCCGAGCGACGCGGAGGTCTCGGTGCTGATCGCTGCGAGTTGATCGAGCAGGGCGTCGAGGTGCTGGGATGTGGCGACGAACCCGCTGTCGGTCCCGTCGCTCGTGACGAGGCGCACGATGCCGCCGTCCTCAGCGCTCGCGGCGACGACGCTCGCGGTGAGGGTCACGGCCCGCTCGAACGCGGCCGGATCGGTGCTGGCCTCGTCGACGTCGAGCAGGATCGTCGTCCGACGCTGCCAGGGCTGGTCGAACTGGCGCACGACGGGATGGCCGATCCGGGCGGTCGTGCGCCAGTGGATCCGACGGATGTCGTCGCCGACCACGTAGGGGCGCATGGCGGCGAGCTCCTCGTCGACGGTCGCAGACGCGAACAGCACCCGGGTGCCCTGCTCGGGGACGTCGCCGTTCGCCGCGGAGAGCCGTGTCAACGGGTGGATGGTCGGACGGACGACGACGGTCTGCACGTCGTCGATCAGGACGTCGCGCCGGAGGAGCCCCAGAGGGTCCTCGACCCGGATCGTGACCGGACCCACCCGGTGCAGTCCGCGGCGATGCGTCGGCAACGAGTAGGAGGTCCTCTGCTCGCCCCCCACCGGGACCGGAGCGAGGTGCACCGACGCGGCGCCGTGGTCGCCCGCGTCGTCGTGCAGCGCGAGCACCGGTGTGCGCACGGACCCGACGTTGCGGACGTCCAGCCGGACGTGGCACTGCTCGCCGACGCCCACCCTCGGCGGCACCACGGTGCGCCGCACCTGGACGCGGGCGGGTCGGACGAGCACGACGACGACTGCAGCCAGCAGCGCTGCACCGAGCAGCGCCGCCGCCACCGAGAGCTCCGGCTGGCCGAGCAACCACGCGGCTGCGACCAGCGCGGGCACCGACGCGACGGCGAGGTAGCCCGGTCGGGTCAGGCGCATCCTCGATCAACCCGGGATGGGTGTGGTCGCCACGAGGTCGGTGACGGCATCCTCGGCGGATGCGCCTCGGAGCTGCGACTCGGTGGACTGCACGACCCTGTGTGCGAGCACCGGGACCGCGAGGTCCTTCACGTCGTCGGGGGTGACGAAGTCGCGTCCCTGTGCCGCGGCATGGACCCTCGACGTGGCGAGCAGGCCGAGCGCTGCGCGCGGGGAGACGCCGAGGGCGAACGACGTCGAGCGGCGGCTTCGGTCGGCGAGCTCCACGACGTAGGCGGCCACGCTGTCGGCGACGTGGACGTGGGCGGCCGCATCGCCCATGGCGACGACGTCGGCGGTGGTGAGCACCGGGCGCAGCTGCTCGATTCGGCGGTCGTGGTCAGCCTCCACGAGGAGCGCGACCTCAGCGTCGCGGTCGGGGTAGCCGACCGACAGCCGCATCAGGAAGCGGTCGAGCTGCGACTCGGGCAGCGGGAAGGTCCCCTGGTGCTCGATCGGGTTCTGCGTCGCGACCACCATGAAGGGCCGGGGCAGCGTGTAGGTGGTCCCGTCGACGGTCACCTGCTCCTCCGCCATCGCCTCGAGGAGGGCCGACTGGGTCTTCGGAGAGGCGCGGTTGATCTCGTCGCTGAGCACCAGGTTGTGGAAGATCGGCCCGGCGCGGAACTCGAAGGTCCCGCTGCGCTGGTTCCAGACCGACGAGCCGAGCACGTCCGATGGCAGCAGATCCGGAGTGAACTGCACCCTGCCGAACAGCCCGTCGACCGATCGTGCGAGCGCCTTGGCGATCGTGGTCTTGCCGACGCCGGGCACGTCCTCGAGCAGCAGGTGGCCTCCGGCGACGAGACACGTCACGGTCAGGCGGATCACGTCGTCCTTGCCGTGGACCGCGAGCGCGATGTTCGAGCACACCGCGTCGAACATCGCCCGGAAGGAGCGCGCTCCGTCCGGCGTCGTCGGCCGTGTCGTGTGCGCAGGGGCCGTCGTGCGTGCAGCGTTCGTCGCGGTGGTCGTCGCCTCCGCGTCACCGGTCCCCGTCCCGATCGGTCCCGTGGTCGTCACGTCGCCAGTGTCCTCCCCGTGTGGTCGTCGGCGAAGTCTGCCACCGCCGCCGGTCGTGGCTGCGGCGATCAGCGCGGTACCGTCGACGGATGGCCGCCGTCCTCGCGCTCGACGTGGGTGGGACGAAGCTCGCCGCGGCTGTCGTCGACGACGCCGGCTCGGTCCTCGTCGATGCACGTCGACCCACGGTCGCTGTGGACGGCGACGACCTGCTCGGGGTCGCGACGTCGCTCATCGACGAGGTCGTCGGTCGCGCCGAGGTGTTCGGCCTCCATCGATCGGAGCTGCTCGCGCTCGGTGTGGGCTGCGGTGGACCGATGACCGGGAGAGGTGCCTCCGTCTCGCCGTTGAACATCCCGCAGTGGCGCTCGTTCCCGTTGCGCGACCGCCTCGCCGAGCACGTTCGGCTCCCGACGTTCGTGGACAACGACGCCAAGGCGCTCGCGTTGGGCGAGGGTTGGATCGGCGCAGCGGCGGGCTGCCGTGACTACCTCGCGATGGTCGTGTCGACCGGTGT
>JAFDWA010000215.1 GCA_018268735.1 Actinomycetota bacterium
CGGGCGAGCGCCGCCGCGACGAGGACCCGTCCGATCTCGACCAGGTTCTGCAACTCCGCGACCGCGTTGTCGGCCGTGGGTCCGCCGAGCGTCGATGCGACGTCGTCGAGCACCGACGCGCATTCGAGGAGACCGACCTCCGAACGGTGCACGCCCGCCCACGTCGACATCGCTGACTGGACCCGCCGACGCAAGGCCCCGGCGTCGATCGGCCGGCCGTGTCCATCGTCGACGGGCGACGGAGCGACGGCCAACGCCACGCCCGGTATGTCCAACGATCCTGCAGCGGGACCGCCGTCGAGGAAGCCGAGGACGCAGCGCATCGCCCCGGTCGCGCTCGGGCCGTCGACGCCGTCGGCGATGGCCTCCACCGCACGAGGCCCGAACACCATGCCCTCGAGCAGCGAGTTGGATGCCAGGCGGTTGGCCCCGTGAACACCGGTGCAGGTCGTCTCGCCGGCGCCCCACAGCCCCGGCAGGCTCGTGGCACCTGCCAGATCGGTGACGACACCGCCGCACTGGTGGTGCGCCGCGGGGGCCACCGGCAGCAGGTCCCGGGAGGCGTCGAGGCCCACCGCCGCGAGCGACGCTGCGATGTTCGGGAAGCGGTCGCCGAAGTGGTCGAGCCCGGTGGCGTCGAGCCAGACGTGGTCGGTGCCCTGCTCGGACATGCGGGCGAGGATCGCCCGTGACACGACATCCCGCGGCAGCAGCTCGTCGACGAAGCGGTCGCCGCGCTCGTCGCGCAGCACTGCGCCGTGACCACGCAACGCCTCCGACAGCAGGGGACGTGGCATCGACCGCAACGCCAGCGCCGTCGGGTGGAACTGGAAGAACTCGAGGTCAGCCACCGCGACGCCTGCCCGCATCGCCATGGCGACACCGTCGCCGGTCGCCTCGGGAGGGTTCGTCGTCACCTCGAACAGCTGGCCGGCTCCCCCGGTCGCGAGCAGCACGTTGCGAGCCCGCACCTCGACCGGTCCGTCTGCGCCGTCGGTGACGACGCCGACGCAGCGTCCACCCTCGACGAGCAGGTCGTGCGCGAACGCGTGCTCGAACACGACCGCTGCGGTGGCCCGGACCGCCGCGACGAGCGCTCGCTCCACCTCGGCGCCCGTGGCGGCACCCGCGTGCACGATGCGGGCGATGGAGTGGCCGCCCTCCCGTGCCCGGTCGAGGTCGCCCCGCTCGTCCCGATCGAACTCGGCGCCGAGGGAGATGAGCTCCTCGACACGCCGCGGCCCCTCGTCGACGAGCACCCGCACCGCGTCGAGGTCGCACAGGCCAGCGCCCGCAGCAAGGGTGTCGGCGAGGTGCAGGTCGACCTGCTCCGGATCCCCCCCGGCGGCAGCCGCGACGCCGCCCTGCGCCCACCGCGTCGTCGCCTGGTCGAGCTGGCCCTTCGTCAGCACCCCGGTCACCAGGCCGTGCTCGCCCGCCGCGCGCACCGCCGCGGACAGCCCTGCCACACCGCTTCCGAGCACCAGCAGGTCGAGCGTGGCGGTCATCGCACACCCCCGGGCACCGCCGCGACGTTGTCGATGAGCCGCGTCCGGCCGAAGCGGACCGCTCCGAACAGGCGGCAGGGGCCGGTCAGGACCGACAACGCCTCGAGCGACGTCGGGTCGGCGACCTCCACGTAGTCGAGCGCTCCGAGCGGTGCCGCCTCGATGATCGACGCCATCAGTGAACGCACCTCGTCGGCACCACGCTGCCCGCCGGCAACCGCCTCCGCACCTGCACGCAGCGCCCGCTGCAGCACCGGCGCCACGGCCCGCTCCTCGGCGCTGAGGTACACGTTGCGACTCGACAGCGCGAGGCCGTCTGGCTCCCGCAGCGTCGGGCAGCCGATCACCTCGACCGGGAACGACAGGTCGGCGACCATGCGACGGATGACCGCGAGCTGCTGGAAGTCCTTCTCGCCGAAGTACGCGGTGCACGGACCGACGACGTTGAGCAGCTTGGCGACCACGGTGCACACCCCGGCGAAGTGCGTCGGTCGGGACGCCCCTTCCATCGTCGCGGCGAGCGCCGGGACAGCGACGGTCGTCAGGACCGAGTCCCGCCCACCCGGGTACATCTCCTGCTCGTCCGGGGCGAACACGATGGACGCACCAGACTCCGCCGCGACCGCCACGTCCGCATCGAGCGACCGTGGATACGCGGCGAGGTCCTCGCTCGGCGCGAACTGCAGCGGGTTGACGAAGACCGACACGACGACCACGTCGGCGGCCGATGCTGCCCGGACGAGCGAGGCATGGCCGGCGTGCAGCGCGCCCATCGTGGGCACGAAGCCGACGGTCCGCCCGGTGCGGCGCTCCGCGTCGAGCATCGCCCGCAGCTCGACGGCCGAGGGCACCGTGGCGATCACGACGGCCACGGTAGCCCCCGACACCCACACCTCCCGACGGTCACAGCTCCGGTTCCAGCTGCGACGCGTCGAGCCCGGCGAGACGAGCCGCCGCCCTTGCGAGCGCGAGATATGCCTCACGCTCTGCAGGATCGAGCGTGGACAGGTGCGCACGCACGGTGGCCCAGTCCCCGCGGGACACCGGACCGGTCAGCGCATCCGACGGTCCGAGCTCGCGGACATCCTCAAGCGCTCCCGCCGCGAGATCGAGGAACGGCGCGAGCGGGAGGCCGGCGCCGGCGGCGACGCGCTCGACCTGGCCGAGGAGGGCCACCAGGTGGTTCGACGCCACCACCGCGGCAGCGTGGTACTCGAGACGTCGGTCCTCACGCGGCTCGACCAGCCGTCCGCCGAGCGCCTCCACCACGAGCGACGCGAGCGGGTCGCCCGCGACGGCGAAGAACCCACCCCGGAGGAGTCGCCGGGAGCCCACCGGAGGCGCCGGCAGCGCGACCAGCGGGTGGATCGAGGCCCGCCGTGGGTGCATGGACAGCGCTTCGAGCGTGAGGGCTCCTGCGCAGTGGGCGACCACCGTTCGCTCCGACGGCTCGATCGACGCCGCAACCTCGGCGACGGCTGCGTCCGGCACGCACAGGAGCACGAGGTCGACGCCGTCGGCGGCACCCCCGAGCGGCACACCACGGAGCACCAGCTCGACACCCCAGCCGACCTTGCTCAACGCGAGCGCGAACGACCCGCCAGCCCGGCCGGCCCCGACGATGCGGACCGACGGCGTCCCAGAGCCGCTCAGAGGCCCTCCACCTGTCGAACCGATCCTTCTGCGAGCTGCAGGTCGCGCTCGTCGACCAACTCCGGCGCAAGGTCGCGCAGCGGAGCGAGGACGAACCTGCGCTCCTTCCAACGCGGGTGGGGGACCGTCAACGTGTCCTCGTCGATGTCGATACCGTCCATCCACACGATGTCGACGTCGAGCGTCCTCGGACCCCACCGCTCGGCACGGACCCGACCGGCGCTGGCCTCGATGCGGTGGCAGATCGCGAGCAGGGCCCGCGGCGCGATGGCGGTGTGGAGCTCGACGACCAGGTTCAGGTACGGGCCCTGTCCGCCGGGACCACCCACCGGATCCGTCTCGTAGAGCGGCGAGACCGCCACGACATCGGGGAGGGAGTCGACGGCCTGCGCCAGATGCGAGCGACGGTCCCCGAGGTTCGACCCGAGCGACAGGAACGCCCGGACGGCCGGCAGGCTCACACCTGCCCCGGAGCGATCGACGTCGACGAGCGCGTCCGGCGGATCCGGACCCCACTCGTCGCGAGGAGGTGAGGGACCGGCGGTCGCGCCTTGCGGACGGCGACGGTCACCGCGACCACCGACGGGTCGACGTCGAGGACGGCCGCCGCCATCGCAGCCGCGAGCCGCTCCAGCAGCTGCGGTCGCAACGACTCGACGACCTCGGCGAGCCGGTCGCACACCGCGCCGTAGTCGACGCTGTCGCTCAGGTCGTCGGACAGCCCAGCGGACGTGAGGTCGACCTCGACGTCGACGTCCACGACGAGCGGCTGGGCGCGTGTCCGCTCCTCCGGGAGCAGTCCGACCACGCCGACGAGCTCGAGCCCCCGCAGCTCGATGCGGT
>JAFDWA010000216.1 GCA_018268735.1 Actinomycetota bacterium
GATCGTGAGTCGATCACCCGCACGATCGAGGACCGACCGGGCGGTCCTCCCAGGTCGAGCGGACAGCGCGTCGAGCTGAGCCCCGGCACGTCGGATGCCGCGGTGCGCCCCGGCGTCGATCTGCCGTCGGTGGACCTCGATCGCGTCGAGCTGGCGGACGAGCCCCACTTCGGACGCCATCGCCGCGTGCCTGCCGGTGAGGGTGAGCCGGTCGGATGCCCGGTCGAGTCCGGCGACGGCACCTGATCGGATGGCATCCCAGTCCTCGAGGATCCGTCGCTGTGCGAGTCGGACGACGTCGACCAACGCCGCGGCGGCAGCGGTCGGGGTCTTGCGGGCGGTGTGCGCGACCGCGTCCGCGACCGTCGTGTCGGTCTCGTGACCGATCCCCGTGATCACCGGGACCGCCCCGGCGGCGATCGTGCGGGCGACCCCTTCGTCGTCGAAGGCGACCAGGTCCGTCGCTGCGCCGCCGCCACGGACCAGCAGGATGACGTCCACGCCGATGCCGGCCGCTGTGCGCAGGGCGGCGACGATGGAGTCGGGCGCCTCGCTGCCCTGGGTGCGGGCGTCGAGGACCTCGACGTGGAAGCCGATGTCGGAGCGGGCGAGCTCGTCGAGCACGTCAGCGTGCGCTGCGCTGCCGATGCTGGTCACAAGTGCGACCCGCAGCGGGACGACCGGCATGGCCGTTGCCGCGTTGCGGTCGAGGAGGTCCTCCGCTGCGAGCGCTGCCAGCAGGCGGGCTCGCTGCTGGCCGAGCAGGCCGAGCGTGAACGCCGGGTCGATGCGGTCCATGAGGAGCTGCAGCGTCGACCGCGCCGCGTAGGTCGCGATGCGTCCACCGATCCGGATCCTCACTCCGTCCGACATCCGCAACGGCTCCCCCTGCGAGGTGAGGAAGCGGTTGACGTCCCGTCGTCGCGAGTCGAACAGCGTCACCGCCAGGGCCGGGAGGTTGTCCTGGCGGTCGCCGTCGACCGCGGTGTCGACGAGTCGGAAGTACACGTGGCCGGCCTTCGACCGCGACAGGTCCTGGACCTCCCCCTCGACCCAGACGACCGCCCCGAAGACGTGTTCGAGCAGTCCGTTGATCGCCTCGTGCAGCTCGCCCGGGGTCCAGGTCCGGATCGGTTCGTCCACGTCCGCAGGGGTCGGATCGGCGCGCCGTGACGCGTCGATCAGGACGGGTCGCCCTCGGTCGCCACGTCGGGCCGCACGACGAGCACCGGGACGCGGCTGTGGTGCAGGACGTACTCGGAGACCGAGCCGAGCACCATCCGCTTGAACCAGCCCTTGCCGTGGGAGCCGACGACCACCACGTCCGCGTGGACCTCGTCCGCGACGTGCACGATCGTCTGACCGGAGGCCCCCTCGACCAGGCGCCGCTCGACGACGGCGGGGTCGACCGCGATCGCGGCGATGGTGGCGGCGAGCTCGTCGTCACCTTCGTCGAGGATCGCGCTGCGCGTCTCCTCTGCCTCGGTCGGCGACAGCAGCGGTCCCTCGAAGCCTCCCGCGCCGGAGTCCTCGGCGACGCTCGTGTCCGCCACGGTCAACAGCGTGACCCGGGTCGGTCGCAGAAGCGCGACGCCCTTGCGGGCGGCGTCGATGGACACCTCGGAGCCGTCGGTGGCGATGAGCGCGTGCACGTGTCCTCCTCGCAGCCGGGGTGCAACCGGCGGGTTCACCCTAGAACCAGCCTGCTGTCGGGGTCGCCGCCACCGACCAGCACGCGATAGAGGTCGGCGTAGAGCCCGCCCTGTGCGAGCAGTTCGGAGTGCGTGCCGCGCTGGACGATTCGGCCGTGCTCCAACACGACGATCAGGTCGGCGTCGACGACCGTCGACAGCCGATGGGCGATGATGACGGCGGTACGACCCTCGAGTGCGTCGGCGAGCGCCGCCTGGACCGCGGCCTCGTTCTCCGTGTCGAGCGACGAGGTCGCCTCGTCGAGCACCACGACGGCGGGGTCCTTCAACAGGAGGCGAGCGATCGCGAGTCGCTGCTTCTCCCCGCCTGAGAGCCGGTAGCCGCGTTCGCCGACCATCGTGTCCAAGCCGTCGGGAAGCCCCTCGACCACGTCGAGGACCCGTGCCGCAGCGCACGCCGCGCGCAGGTCGGCGTCGGTCGCGTCGGGACGGGCGTAGCGCAGGTTCTCGCCGACGGTCGCGTGGAACAGGTGCGGGTCCTGCGACACCACCCCGATCGCCCTGCGCAGGCTGGCCTGGGTGAGGTCGCGGACGTCGTGGCCGTCCAGCGACACCGAACCGTCGACGACGTCGTAGAGCCGTGGGATCAGCGACGCGATCGTCGACTTGCCGGCACCGGATGGTCCGACGAGGGCGACGGTGGTCCCGGGCCGGATGTCGAGGTCGATGTCGTGCAGCACCGAAGGGGGTCCGTGCTCCGGGTCGGTCTCCGGCCCACCGGTCTCGAGCGAGCGGATCGTGCCCTCCGACGCGCCCGGGTAGGCGAAGTCGACGTGTTCGAAGCGCAGCGCACCGACCGGGTCGGTGAGCGTGATCGCTGCGGGTGTGTCGGCGATCGGGCTGGGGGAGTCGAGCACCTCGAAGACGCGCTCGAAGGAGACGAACGCGCTCATCACGTCGACGCGGGCGTTGGTGAGGCTCGTGAGCGGGTCGTAGATCCGGGTGACGAGCGCGGCGAGCGCGACGAGCGTGCCGATGGAGACGTTGCCCTCGATCACCTGCATCCCGCCGAGGTAGTAGACGACCGCGGTGCCGATCGCACCCACGAGCACCAGCATGACCATGAACCACCGCTGGTAGACCGCGCTGCGGATGCCGATGTCACGCACCGCGGCGACCTTCGTGGCGAACTCGTCGGTCTCACGGTCGTGGTCGCCGAACAGCTTGACGAGCAGCGCGCCGGCCACTCCGAAGCGCTCGGTCATCTGGGCGTTCATCTCGGCGTTGAGCTGCATCGAGTCGCGGGTCATCTCCTGCAGCCGGCGTCCGACCCGCTTGGACGGGATCAGGAACAACGGCAGCAGGAGGATCGCGACGATCGTGATCCTCCAGTCGAGCGCCACCATCGCCACGATCGTGAACGCGAGCGTGATCACGTTCGACACGACGGTGCCGAGCGTGCCGGTGAGCGCTCGCTGCGCACCGATCACGTCGTTGTTCAGCCGGCTCACGATGGCGCCGGTCTGGGACCGGGTGAAGAACTGCATCGGCATGCGCTGCACGTGGTCGAAGAGCGCGCAGCGCAGGTCGTAGATGAGCCCCTCGCCGATTCGTGAGGACCAGTGCCGTTCGAGCAGCGACGCTCCGGCGGTGACCAGCGCGGCGCCGATGACGACTCCGACGAGCACCGCGAGCTGTGCAGTGTCCTTGTTCGGGATCGCAGAGTCGATGATGGATCGGAACAGCAGCGGGGGCACCAGTGCGAGCCCGGCGCCGGCAGCGATCATCGCGACGAATCCGACGAGCTGCCATCGGTAGGGCCGGGCGAAGCGGCCGACTCTGCGGACGAGCGCAGGATCAAGGGAGCGGCCCTCCACGACGGTCGGGTCCTGGTGCATGATCCGCCACGCTGACATCGGCCGCATCGCCGGAACCTACTGCGCACGACTCGTCACCTGATCCGCAGGCCCGACACCACGCCGGGCGCCGCTCGGCGTCGGGCAGCCCCGTTGCCGCTCGCCGCTCGGTTGCGGGCAAGCTGTCCCGATGCCGCTTCGCCTGCCAGCCCCCCGATCGCTCGTCCCGAGGTCCTCGCAGCTCGCTGTCACCGTCTCGCTCGTCCTCGCCTTCGCAGTCGCAGCGGCGCTCGCCGACCCCGCTGGGGCCGCCGATCTTGTGCGGACGTCCGCTACCGCTGCAGGTGACCTGATGTCGTGGTGGCAGGCGGCCATCCTGGGCATCGTCGAGGGGATCACCGAGTACCTGCCGGTCTCCTCGACGGGTCACCTGCTCGTGGCTGCACGGATCCTCGGGCTGCCCAGCAAGGAGGGAAGCCCCGAGCTCGAGGC
>JAFDWA010000217.1 GCA_018268735.1 Actinomycetota bacterium
AACGCCGGCACCCAGTCGCTCGCGGATGCGATCTTCGTCGACTACCTCGTCCCCTTCGAGGTCGTGTCGGTCATGCTGCTCGCCGCGTTGATCGGCGCCATCGTGCTGGCGAGGAGGGACTGACGTGCTGCTGAACCAGTTCCTGCTCCTGGCTGCGGTGCTGTTCTGCACCGGCGTCTACGGCGTGATCGTCCGTCGCAACGGCGTGCTCGTCCTCATGTCGATCGAGCTGATCCTCAACGCCGTGAACATCAACCTGATCGCGTTCAGCACCTTCTGGGGTCTCGGCGGGCAGGTCTTCGCGCTGTTCGTGATCGCCGTCGCTGCAGCGGAGGTCGGAGTCGGCCTCGCGATCGTGCTGCTCATCTACCGGAACAAGCGCTCCATCGACATCGACGAGCTCGACGAGTTGAAGGGCTGACGCAGAGCACCATGTGGTTCTTCACCCACGTCTGGATCGTCCCGGCCATGATGGCCCTGTCGTTCCTGCTGATCCTGTTCTTCGGCAAGCGCATGCCGAAGAAGGGCGCCGAGATCGGCATCTTCTTCGTCGCCCTCTGCCTGATCTACGCGCTGTTCACCGTGGGCAACTGGATCAGCTGGACCAACAGCTCGCCGACCGTGTCCGCGGACACGCCCGAGGCACAGGCGGCCCTCGCCGAGGGTGCCGCGCTGTCGAACGTCCCCGCGGAGTGCTCCCACGTCGCTGCGCACGCGTCGGCCGTCGGCACCCGGCTCGAGCCGGGCAGCGGCGAGGGCGAGGGTTCGGCCCCCGCCACCTCGAAGCAGGGTGTCGGCACGGGTGAGACCGCCGCCGCCGGCTCGGGCGCCGCGAAGGCCTCCGGCGGCGAAGGCGGCGAGACGCTGACGCGGCCGGTCGTGCGCTGCGCCACGTGGATCAAGTCGCCCGACGCGTCGATCACGTGGGGCACCCAGATCGACGGCCTGTCGGTGATGATGCTGCTCGTCGTGCCGCTGATCTCGCTGCTGGTGCACATCTTCTCGACCGACTACGTGCACGGCGACCGTCGCTACACCCACTACTTCGCGTTCCTGTCGCTGTTCACCGCCTCGATGCTGTTCTTCGTGCTCGCCCAGAGCACGCTGCAGATGCTCGTCGGCTGGGAGCTCGTCGGACTCTGCTCGTTCGCGCTGATCGGCCACTGGTGGGAGGAGAAGCCCAACTCCGACGCCGCGCTCAAGGCGTTCCTCACGAACCGCGTCGGCGACATCGGGCTCATCGTCGGCACGATCGTGCTGTTCTTCGGCGCTGGCAACTCGTTCTCGACGATGGACATCAACATCCTCGCGAACGAAGGCGGGATCCGACACGGCGTTCTGCTCGCCGCCTCCATCTGCCTGATCGCGGCGGTGATGTCGAAGTCCGGCCAGTTCATCCTCCACACCTGGCTGCCCGACGCCATGGCGGGCCCGACACCGGTGTCCGCGCTGATCCACGCCGCGACGATGGTCGTCGCCGGCATCTTCATGGTCGCCCGGCTCTACCCGGTGTTCTTCCACGGCCTCGCGATCAGCGGCTCCTCGGTCAACCTGCTCGCGGTCGTCGGCTCCGTCACCGCGCTGTTCGGCGCCCTGCTCGCCTTCGTCCAGAAGGACATCAAGAAGGTGCTGGCGTACTCGACGGTCAGCCAGCTCGGGTTCATGGTCGCATCGCTCGGCGTCGGCGCCTGGACCGCGGCGATGTTCCACCTGTTCACCCACGCCTTCTTCAAGGCGTGCCTGTTCCTCGGCGCCGGTTCACTCAGCCACGCGTGCCACCACAGCTTCGACATGGTCGACGACATGGGCGGACTGCGGAAGGTCATGCCGAAGACGTTCTGGACCTACCTCATCGCCACAGGAGCGCTCGCGGGCATCTTCCCGCTGTCGGGCTTCTGGTCCAAGGACGAGATCCTCGCCGGCACGGGCTCGTTCCCCGGCACCAGCCACGCCAACGGCACCTACCACCTGATGCTGGTCATGCTGCTGCTCGGCGCCTTCTGCACGGCGGCCTACATGACGCGCACCATCTGGTACGCGTTCTTCGGCGAGTACCGGGGTCACGGCACCCCGCACGAGAACGGTCCGCGGATCACCGTGCCGCTGATCATCCTCGCCTCGCTCGGCGCGATCGTCGGCATCGTGAACCTGCCGGCGCAGCTGTTCGGCTGGCAGCTCCCCAGCGGGGTCACCACGCGGTTCGAGCACTTCATCGAGCCCGTGGGCATGTACTTCCCGTCGCTCACGCACGCGGACTTCAACCCGGCGCTCGCCGTCACATCGTTGGCGGTCGCGATCGGGGGCGTCGTGATCGTCTACCTGTACTACTGGAAGGGAGCATTCGCTCCGCTGCACGATCTGTCCCAGCGCAATCGCCTCGCTGCCTGGGGCAAGAACGTGCTCGTCAACAAGTACTACTTCGACTGGCTGTACACGACCGTGATCGCCGGGTTCGTGAAGGGCGGTCTGGCCCGGGCGTCGAACTGGGTGAACCACACGGTCATCGACGGCATCGTCAACGGCGTCGGCAAGGGTGCCGCCGGCGGCGGAAGGTGGGTCTACGACCACATCGACCAGACCGTCGTCGACGGCGCGGTCGACGGGATCGGCGCGGGCGCCGGGGGCACCGGTGGCGTGCTGCGGCGCATCACCAGCGGTCACATCCAGCAGTACGCAGCCCTGTTCTTCGCGGCTGTCGCAGTCCTGGCCGGCATCTTCGTCGTGCTCATCGGCTGATCCGAGTAGGGAGAACCACGTTCCGATGAAAGAGTTCCTGAACGACTGGGGCCTGATCCTCGTCACGTTCCTGCCGCTGGTGGGCGTGGTGGTGATGCTGTGCGTCCCCAGGGAGTCCGAGGGCGCACACAAGCTGCTGGCGTTGATCACCTCGCTCGCTGCAGCCGTCGTCGGCGTCCTGCTGCTGGCGAACTTCAACTACGACCGGGCCGGTCGCCTCCAGTTCCGCGTCGACCACAGTTGGATCGACCAGATCCACAGCCGCTTCATCATGGGCGTCGACGGCCTCTCCCTGCCGCTGCTCGCCCTGACGCTGCTCATCGTGCCGCTGGTGATCGTCTACAGCTGGAACCACGTCCCGGACCCGGGGAACCCCAAGGCCTTCTTCATCCTCATGCTGATCCTCGAGACCGGCATGATCGGATCCTTCCTCGCCGAGGACCTCATCCTCTTCTTCGTGTTCTTCGAGGTCGTGCTGCTGCCGATGTACTTCCTCATCGGCGTCTGGGGTGGACCCGAGCGCAAGTACGCCTCGATCAAGTTCTTCATCTACACCCTGTTCGGCTCGGCGCTGATGATCGTCAGCTTCGTCGCCGTCTACTTCCTCGTGAAGAACCCGGCCACGGGTGAGTCGATCCGCACCTTCTCGATCCCTGCGCTCAAGGCCGCCGGCGGTGAGGGCGTCACGCGAGCCGCTCAGGTCGCCGTGTTCGCCGGCATGTTCATGGGCTTCGGCATCAAGGTGCCGATGTTCCCGTTCCACACGTGGCTCCCCGACGCCCACACCCAGGCGCCCACGCAGGGCTCGGTGATCCTGGCAGCGGTCCTGCTGAAGCTCGGGACCTACGGGTTCATCCGGATCGCGATCCCCGTCCTGCCGCTCGGTGCCCGCCAGTGGGCCCCGGTCATCGGGGTGCTCGCCGTGATCGGCATCATCTACGGCGCGCTCTGCTGCCTCGCACAGACCGACATGAAGCGGCTCATCGCCTTCTCGTCGGTGAGCCACATGGGCTTCACGATGCTCGCCATCGCGACGATGACGAGCCGCGGCTTCAGCGCAGCGGTGTTCGGGATGGTCGCCCACGGCCTCATCACCGGCATGCTGTTCTTCATCGCCGGCTCGATGAAGGAGCGCTACCACACCCTCGAGATCAAGCGCCTCGGCGGGCTGCTCGTCTCCGCGCCCAAGATGGGCTGGGTTCTGGGCCTCGCCACGATGGCGTCGCTCGGCCTGCCCGGTCTCGCGGG
>JAFDWA010000218.1 GCA_018268735.1 Actinomycetota bacterium
TGTTGTTGTAGCGAGTGGGTCGCGTGGGCGACCGTGGGCTACAAGTTCGGCGGGGGGTCGGCGTGCCCGTGGAGTTGGGCGAGTCGACGGTGATAGGTCGCCACGACGTCGTCGACGACGAGATCCGGCTCGTCGGTCACCTCGGCGTCGAGCACCCGCATCGTCTGCCAGCCCATCCGAGCTGCGGTCCGATCCCGTGCCCGGTCCTTGCGCATGTCCTGCCGGCGTTCGTGGTAGGTGCGGCCGTCGATCTCGAGGATCAGCAGCGCGTTCTCCCAGGCCCGATCGGCGAAGCCGGCACCCGGGGCGACCGATGGGATCGGGTACTCCCTTGCCGGGGTGGGCAGCATCGTGGCGAGGAGCAACTCGTCCATCTTCCGCTCAAGGGTGCTCCGGGGCGTCGGCCCCATGGCCGACTGCTCGTCGAGCAGTTCGCCGAGCACGGCGATTCGGCGACGCCCCCGGTGGTTGACCTGTCGGTAGACCCGCGCGATCGCCCCGATCGTGGCCGAACGTCGCGTGATCGTGACCTCGTCGAGCAGCCACTCCATCCGGCGACGGGAGAAGACAGACGACACGTCGACCACTGCCCGAGCCAGGGTCGTCGTCGAGATGCCATCGAGGACGGTCAGGTGCTCGGGATGCTGGTCGACCAGCCGGTGCACCCGGATCCCCGGATGGTCGGCGCGCTGTCGGGGTGGGACGGAGACGACGGTCTCGCCGAGCGGGATGTTCGTGAGCCCGTGCAGGTGCAGGCTCGACTCGTGGCTCGCCCTGGCTCCGTCACCAGCTGCCAGGACCGCGGCACGGATCTCCCGGTCGCTCGACGTCGGCGTCGCGGTGAAGCGGTAGATGCCGGTGTGCATGGAGACGATGAGCCCGCCGTGTTGGGCCCGCTGGAGTGCCCGTCTGGAGACCCCGGCCGCCTCGGCCTGTCCGACCGACACGATTCCGTCGTGTTGTGCCGCGATCCGTGCCATCGCCGCGAGGTGGTCCCGTCCCATGGCGATGAGCGGACCATGTCGTGGACCGAGAGAGCAACGGGGACCGATCCCCGTCGTGCGGCTCAGCGGTCAGCGACCAGCGGCGTTGTTGTAGCGAGCGGGTCGGGTGGGCGACCGTGGGCTACAAGTTCGGCGGGGTCCGGCGTTGTTGTAGCGAGTGGGGCGCTGTCAGTCGACGGTGACGGCGGAGCCGTCGGCCGGGGTGCCCCGGAACGGTGCCGGATCACCCGGCTTCGGGAAGATCGACCGGCTCCACGACATCATCGTCGCGAGGTGGTCGGTCACCGACCTCCACGCGATCGGGTCCCAGCCGTCGGCGCGACCGACGACGGTCCTGTCCGTGCCGATGTGCACCAACGCCGGGATCTCGGTGATCCCCAGTGCGGCGACAGCGCTCCGGTCCGGATCGCACAGAGTGAGGATGCGATCCGCCCACGGTCCGAGGAAGGCCGTGGCGTCGTCCTCGGGGGCGGTCACCAGCCACGCCACCCGGCAGTCGGCCTCCTCGAAGTCCGAGAGGATGCGGCCGGCCGTGGGCAGGATCCACGAGCTCTCGTAGGTGTACGGGTCGATCGCGACCACCACGAGGTGGAAGAAGGAGATCATCTCCTCGAGCGAGCGGGCCTCGCCACCGATCGGGTGGAGCTCGAGATCAGCCGGCAGCGTCATGGGCCCGAAAGGTAGCGCGACGGCCTCCCCGGGCGACAGACCGCCACGGCGACGACGCCTCGTGCTGCATACAGTGGCCGCGTGCACCCGATCGAGCGCCTCCGCTTCGTCGCCCGGTCCGAGGGTGCGCCTGCCGACCTCCTGGTCTCCGAGGCCGCCATGGCGCTCGGCGCCTTTCGCGACGACCCGGCCGGGATGGTCGCTGCCTGTCGGCGGATCGTCGACCGCCAGCTCGCCTGTGGGCCTCTGTGGTGGCTGTGCGCCCGGATCCTCTGCGCGTCCGATCCGATGGCCGAGGCCCGCGCCGCGGTCGACGAGATGGAAGCGGACCCGACCGACCGCCGACTCGCCGCTGCTCTGCCCGACGACGCCACCGTCGTCGTCGTCGGTGTCCCCGAGGTGACGCTGGCGGCGTTGGCGCGGCGGGGTGACGTCCGTCCGCTGGTCGTCGACGTCGACGGTGCTGCCGACGCGGTGGTCCGTCACCTCGAACGCCTCGACGTCGGTGCCGAGGCGGTCGCTGCCCGCTCTGTCGCGGTGGCCGTCGACCGTGCGGACCTGGTGGTGATCGAGGCGTCCGCCGCAGGTCCGACCGCCGCGCTGGTGCCCTCGGGTGCACGTGCCGCGGCGGCGGTGGCTGCACGATCGGAGGTGCCGGTGTGGCTCGCGCTCGGAGCCGGTCGGCTGCTGCCGGAGCGGATGTGGGACGCGCTCGTGTCGCGCTGGTCGGCGTCGGTCGATCCGTTCGACGCGGCCGAGGAGGAGCTCGACACCACCGCCGTCGACCGCATCGCGGGCCCCGACGGCCCGGTGCCGACCGTCGAGGCCCTGCGCGCCGTCGACTGCCCGGTGGCGCCGGAGCTGTTCCGACTGGCCGGGTAGGGTTCGGCCCATGGGACAGATGGTGGAGTTCCCCTCGAACGGATCGACGGCGCAGGGTTGGTTCGCCCCGTCGGCGACCGGATCCGGACCGGCGGTGCTGGTCATCCAGGAGTGGTGGGGGCTGGTGCCCCACATCCAGGAGGTGGTCGACCGCTTCGCCGCCGAAGGCTTCACGGCGCTCGCCCCGGACCTGTACCACGGCGAGACGACCACCGAGCCCGACGAGGCCGGCAAGCTGATGATGGCGCTCAACCTCGAGCAGGCGGCCAAGGACCTGCGCGGCGCCATCGCCTACCTCACGTCGAACGAAGCGGCCTCGAGCGAGGGTGTGGGCGTGATCGGGTTCTGCATGGGCGGCGGCCTGGCCCTGGTCGTCGCCTGCAACGAGCCCGACGACGTCGTCGCCTGCGCTCCCTACTACGGGTTGATCCCGTGGGAGCACGCCGCGCCGGACTACTCGAAGCTGTCCGGTCCGGTCCACGGCCACTACGCGGAGCGCGACGGGTTCTTCCCGCCGGCGATGGCGCAGGCACTCGCAAAGGAGCTGACCGAGACCTACGGCAAGGACGCCGTGGTGGAGATCCACCCCGGTGTCGACCACGCCTTCTTCAACGACCACCGCCCAGAGGTGTACGACCGGACCCAGGCCGACGCCGCGTTCGCGGAGACCGTCGCGTTCTTCCGCGGCGCGGTGCACTGACCCAGCGCGCGTGCGCGTCCTGATCGTCACCAACGACCTGCCACCGCAGATCGGCGGCATCCAGTACTACGTCGACCAGCTGGCCCGCGGCCTCGTCGCGTCGGGCGACGAGGTCACCATGTACGGCTCGACGCCACGAGCGGGGACCGCCGACGAGGACTGGCCGGCACACGACGCGACTGCACCGTTCGCGGTGGTTCGCGAGTCCACGTCGGTCCTGCTCCCCACGCCGCAGGTCCGGCGTCACGCGGCGGAGCTGGTCCGTTCCCTCGACGCCGAGGTCGTCGTGTTCGGCGCGACGGTGCCGCTCGCGTTCATGGGCCCGGGACTGCGGCGGCGCACCGGCGTGCCCTACGTGTGCTGGACCCATGGCCTGGAGGTCTCCGCGGTGCGCATGCCTGGCAGCGCTCCGCTGCTGCGGCGCATCGGCACGGATGCCGGGGCGATCACGTACGTGTCGCGCTGGTGCCGGGACCTGCTCGCTCCCGCCTTCGGTCGGGAGGTCCCCTCGGATCTGCTGCCGCCGGGGGTCGACCCGCTCGAGTACCACCGCGGAGTGGACGGCAGCGGGATCCGTCGGCGTCACCGCCTCGGCGACCGCCCGGTGGTGGTGTGCGTGTCGAGGCTCGTCGCCCGCAAGGGCCAGGACCAGCTGATCCGGGCCATGCCGGAGCTCCGTCGGCGGGTGCCCGGAACGGCGCTGCTGGTCGTCGGGGAC
>JAFDWA010000219.1 GCA_018268735.1 Actinomycetota bacterium
CAGGCCGAACCCGAAGGCGAAGCAGCCGAGGGCGATCAGGATCGGCACCGCCAGGATGATGGTCCAGCCCACGTTGCCCACGATCACCATGAACACGACGAGGATCCCGAACTCGAGCACTGCCTGCAGCGCCACCGTCGTCATGCCCGACAGCATCGGGCACTCCGGCGGGAAGTACGTCCGTGTCAGCAGAGGGCCAGCCGATGCGAACTGCTGGATCGACGTGGTGATCGTGCCGTTCAGGAAGTTCCAGCACACGAGGCCGCAGAACAGGTAGAGGGCGAAGCTCCGCGTCGTGCCGTTACCGGCGACGGGAGCGGTCGCACCCAGGAACACGCCGAAGACGACCGTGTAGATGCCGAGCGTCGTGGCCGGGTTGATCAGCGACCACAGCCACCCCAGGAAGCTCTTCTTGTATCTCGCCTTCAGGTCTCGCTGAGCCAGGTTGAGGATCAGCGATCTGTACGACCAGACCTCTGCGGGGGTGGACAACTACGACCTCAGTGTCGGATCCGGGACGGGTCGAACCCTATCAGCGCACTCTCGCGTGACCGGCTGCACCGTCCGAGCCCGCCGGGGCACTCACTCGGCGGCGTCGGTCAGCGCCTCCGACAGCGCCGGGTGCACGAAGATGCACTCCGCGATGTCACCGACTCGCAGACCGTTGGTCACGGCGACGGCCAGCACGGCGATCAGCTCGGCGGCCTGAGGACCGACGATCGACCCTCCCAGGATCACCCCGGTCGCCGGATCCGAGATGATCTTCACGAACCCACGCGCGTCGTTGTTGATCAAGGCCTTGGCGGATGACGCGAACGGCACCTTCGTGACTCGCACCTTGCGTCCCATCGCGAAGGCGTCCGCCTCTGCGAGCCCGACGTCGGCGATCTCCGGGTCGGTGAAGATGGCCGAGGCGGCCTTCTCGTAGTCCAGGTGCCGGTGGTCCACCTTGTGCAGCCCCATCACGTGCTCCGCGATCTTGCGACCCTGCATCGCCGCCACCGACGACAGGGGCAGCTTCCCCGACACGTCACCAGCGACGTAGATGTGGCCGACGTTCGTTCGCAGGTGGTGGTCGAGGGTCCGCACCCAGGGACCGTCCATCTCCACTCCCGCCGCCTCGAAGCCGACGTCCTCGACGTTGGGAAGCGAGCCGATGGCGAGCAGCGCGTGGCTGCCCTCTGCGACCCGGCCGTCGTCGCAGCGCACGATGACCCCGTCCTCCGTGCGGTCGACCGCAACCGCGCGTGCACCCTTGTAGAGGGTGACACCTCGGCGAAGGAAGTCGTCCTCGAGGACCGCTGCGACCTCGGGGTCCTTCGCCGGCAGCACCTGCTGGCGGGACACGATCAACGTGACCTCGGAGCCGAAGCTCGAGAACATCTGGACGAACTCGACACCGGTGACGCCCGAGCCGATCACGACGAGGTGCTCGGGCATCTCCTCGGGCGGATAGGCGTCCCGCGTCGTCAGGATCCGCTCGCCGTCGGGCTTGACCCAGTCGGGGATCCGGGGGCGACTCCCGGTCGACACCATGATCGCGTCTGCATCGAAGGTCCGCTCACCGTCTTCGGTGGTCGCCGTGACGGTGTGCGCGTCGATCATCCGCCCGGTGCCACGAACGAGCTCGACACCCTGGCTCTCGAGCAGGCCCCGTGCGGACTCGGCGAGCCGATGGGTGATGGCCACGATTCGGCTGCGCAGCTCGGGAAGGTCGACGGTCGAACCCGAGGTGGAGAGCCCCATCCCCCGAGCCTCGCTGAAGTGGTGCAACGTGCCGCCGGTCGCGATCATGGCCTTGGAGGGGATGCAGTCGCGCAGGTGCGCGGCACCTCCGACGACGTCCCGTTCGATGAGCGTGACCTCTGCGCCGAGGCGAGCGGCGTACGTCGCCGCCTGCGTTCCGGCCGGCCCGCCGCCGATGATCACGAACCGCAGCGACATGGAGATCAGGCTACCGCTCGGCGGATTCGCCTCCGGTCGGAGCGATGCCCGGCACGATGGAGCGCAAGCGCCGCCAGACGCGGAGCCCCGCCGCGAACACCGGGCTCGAGTGGTAGCGGTCGTAGATACGCGCGACCGCATGGGTGCTCTGTCGCAGCTGATGGATCTGCTCGTTCTCCTCGAGCATCGCCTGGATGAGCCGATCCTGCGCGGCGACCCGCAGCCGCAGATCCGCCAGTTCCTCCGATTCGGCGCTCAACGCCGCTCCTCCGGTGCCACGATCGACCGATGCTAGCGTTCGGCGACCGCAAGGTGGCTGCGCCGCAGCATCGCCACGCCTGACGGCGCCGCTCCCCGGATGGACTCCCCGAACACCCCCACCGAGATCACCGTCGTGCACCGGTCGCTGCCGGGTCCGCATTCGGCGGACCCCCGCGACCGCCAGGTCTACCGGCGGGTGCTGGACCTCGTCTCCCTGGGGCGGTCGGTCACCCTCGTCCCGGTGGAGCCGCACCTGCCCGGCGGTGCACCGCAGGCACTCCTCCGGGCCGGGGTCCGGCTCGAGAGCGGTCCACGTGAACCAGCGTCACATCGGGTGCGACGGCTCGCAGCCCGAACCGCTTGCTGGTACCTCACCGACCCCGCACCGACGGAGTCCCTGCTCGAAGCGCTCGAATCCGTGGACGGTCCCCTGATCGTGGACCACGAGCGGCTCCGCTCCGTCGAGATGGCCCTGGGATCATCGGCGCTCCGACCGGCGGAGGGGGCTGGGCTCGACTACGAGGTCGAGCACGTCCGGGCCTTCGAGGCGCGACTGCTCCGGCGGGCATCGGTCGTCCTGTGCCCGACCCGTGCGGTTGCCGACGACGTCCGCAGGGTCCTCGGGGATCCCGACGGCCCGGCTCCGGACGGATTGGACGTCCGGGTCCTCCCCGGGACCACGCTGCTCCTGGAGCCCGGCGATGCACCGGACGGGCTGCTGGTGCTGTCGGGCCGCTTCAGCGACGAGTTCGCCACCCCCGACGAATCGGTCGCACGCTCGCTGATCGACGCCGAGCGAGCCGACCCGGAACGTGTCGCCCTCGTCGGCGAGGACACCGTGCCACGCCTGCGGCGTGGCTTCGCGGAGCACTTCGACGTGGTCGACCGGGACCGAGCCTGGTCGACCACCCTCCGCTGCACAGCGGTGCTCGACGTGAGGGCCCACGGCGCTCCGACAGTCGCCCGCCGCGCCGAGTTGGCCGCGGCGGGCGTCCCGTTCGTGGTGTCGCCGACGGCGTTGGGCGACGCAGCACTACCCGGTGCCGCGGCCGGGCTCATCAGCGCCGACCCGGACGAGCAGTGGGCGATTGCGTGCCGGCTGCTCGACGACACCGCCCTCCGTCAGCATGTCGCGAAGGACCTCCGGGAGCTGGCGCGGAACGGTGCGCCGGAGGTGACCCGAGCGCAGCTGCGGAACCTCCTCGACGACCTGGGGGTGCAGCAGAGCGATGCCACGACGCTGCAGACCGGGGTCTCGGCGGCACAGCCGCTCGATCTGCTGGAGGCCGACGGCGAGTACCGCCGGACGTCGCTCGGCGGGACCCTCGCGGCAGCCGACCCGAGGATCGCCCGACTCGAATCGGAGATGGTGCCGCTGCGCCTCCACGACCGTGAGACCTCGATCAACCTGCAGTCGACGATGGATGCCGACCAGCGGTACCGCGTCTTCTCCCGCACCCACCTCGAAGCCGGACCCGCTGCCGCACCCCCGGTGACCACGGAGTCCGAAGCGATCCGCTTCAGCATCCTCCTGCCCACGTGGAACAGCGACGAGGCCCTGCTCGCCGAGTGCGTCCGGTCGGTGAAGGCACAGCAGCACGCCGCCTGGGAGCTGTGCGTGGTCGACGACGGCTCCACCCGGACCGGGCACCTGGACCAGCTGCGGCGCTGGAGCGCCGAAGACCCCCGGATCAAGGTCCGGGAGAACCGCTGGAACCAGGGCATCGCCTTCGCCAGCAA
>JAFDWA010000021.1 GCA_018268735.1 Actinomycetota bacterium
CGCTGCTGGTCGTCGGGGACGGACCGCATCGTGAACGGCTCGAACGCCTAGCGGTCGAGTCGGGCGTGGCCGACGACGTGGTGTTCACCGGCATCGTGGAGGACGCCGAGCTGCCCGCCCACTTCGCTGCGGGGGACGTGTTCGCCATGCCGTGCCGGGAGCGTCGGGGTGGGTTCGAGGTCGAGGCGTTCGGCATCGTGTTCATCCAGGCGCAGGCGGTGGGCGTGCCGGTCGTCGCGGGGAACATCGGCGGCGTGCCCGACGCGGTGGGCGGCGTGGAGCCGGGTGACGATCCGGGCGGCGTGCTCGTCGACGGCACCGACCTCGACGCGGTGACCGACGCCGTGGGCGCCCTCCTCGCGGATCGTGACGAGGCCCGCCGCCTCGGCGAGCGCGGTGCGCAGCGGGTGGCGGAGCACTTCAGCTGGTCGGCGCGAACCGACCAGCTGCGGGAGCTGCTCCGCCGAACCGTCAACCGAAGCGTCGGGTGAGCCAGTCGACGATCAGGTCGTTGACCGACTCGGGATCCTCCTGCTGGACCCAGTGCCCGGTCTTCGGCACGGTCGCCATCTCCAGGTCCGAGCACAGCTTCGCCATGTTCGCGGCCAGCGCGGGGGGCAGCGCCGGGTCCCACTCCGAGCAGATCATGAGCGTCGGCAGATCGAGCGGCTGCGTGCCGACCTCGGGGTAGGCGGCGCCGTTGGCGTCGATGTTGCGGTACCAGTTGATGCCGCCGCGGAACCCGCTGCGACCGAACGCCTCCGCGTACACGTCGATCTCCTCGGCGGTCGCCACCGGATCTGCGAGCACCGGGACCGAGTCGAGGTCCTTGAAGGGGTTGAAGCTCATCCCCTCGGCACGGCCCATGCCCCGCTCCAGCATGGATGCGGTGTCGACGCCGCCGACCATCAGCTTGTCGAACACCTTGCGGGGATCTCGGTCGAGGACGGCCTCGGCGACGCCGGGCTCCTGGAACCACAGCATGTACATGTCCTCGTCGGCGCCGAACATCGACCGGAGGAACGCGGTCCCGGGGAACGGGGTGTAGGGCGTGCAGATGCCGATGACGCCGGCGCAGCGCTCGGGGAACAGGACCGGCATCGCCCACGCGACGAAGCCGCCCCAGTCGTGGCCGACGAAGACCGCCTGCTCGACGTCGAGCACGTCGAGCAGGTCGGCGAGGTCGCCGCAGAGCTGACCGAGCCCGTATGCCTCGATGGCATCGGGGGCGCTGGAGCGGTTGTAGCCGCGCTGGTCGGGAGCGATCGCACGGAAACCGGCGTCCGCGATCGCCGGCAGCTGGTGCCGCCAGGAGTACGCGAGCTCGGGGAAGCCGTGGCACAGCAGCACCGGGGGACGGTCGCCGCCGTCGCCGAGCTCGTGGACAGCGAGCTGGATCGGCTCGCCGGCCGGGTCCGCCGACCCGGTCGACCGGCGCACGTTGTCGCCCGAGAGCGTGTGGTGGACCGCGGGTGGGAAGGTGGGCACGGTTGCGCTCCTCGGCGTCGACGGCTGCCTCGGCGGCGCTGGGGACCGTAGCCGTCGTGGCGGTGCGGCGCCTGGCAGTCTGGAGTCGTGGACTTGTCGTCGCGGACCGTCGACACGCACATCTCGACCCTCGTCTTCCTCGGCGACGTCGTCGTCAAGCACAAGAAGCCGATCCGCACCGACTTCGTGGACTTCACCACGGTCGGGGCACGAGGCGCCGCGTGCCGCAACGAGGTGCAGCTCAACCGACGGCTGGCCCCGGAGGTCTACCTGGGCGTCGCGACCGTGACCCTCGACCGCCTCGACGGCAGCGATCCGCACGTCATCGACCACGCGGTCGTCATGCGCCGACTCCCTGAGGACCGCCGGCTCTCTACGCTGCTCGAGGACCGTGACGTCGGTGACGAAGTTGATCGCCTCGCCCAGCTGATCGCGTCGTTCCACGCGTCGGCTCGCCGTGGACCCGACATCGACGACGCGTGCCGCGCTCCGACGGTGGCGGCGCTGTGGGCCGACTCGGTCGCCGAGGTGGACCGCGTCGGCGTCGGCATCGTCGATCCTGGCGAGAACCGCCTCGTCGGCCGACTCGCCGAGGCCTACGTGGCCGGCCGGACGGCCCTGTTCGATGGGCGCGTCGCCGCCGGTCGTGCGGTCGACGGCCACGGCGACCTGCAGGCCGACGACGTGTTCTGCCTGCCCGAGGGGCCGCAGGTGCTCGACTGCATCGAGTTCGCCGACCGCTTCCGCTTCGGCGACGTCCTCGCGGACGTCGCCTTCCTGTCCATGGACCTGGAGCGGCTCGGTCACCCGGCGCTGGCCACCTCGTTCCTCGGGCGGTACCGGGAGCTCGCCGGTGACTCGTGGCCGGACTCGCTCGCCCACCTCTGGATCGCGTACCGGGCGCACATCCGCGCCAAGGTCACCTGCATCAGGTCGTCTCAGCTCGCTGCGTCCGGTGACGCCGTCGGGGCAGCATCCGCGGCGGCCGACGCCCGGTCGCTGCACGCGCTCGCTGTCGGGCACCTGCTCGACGGACGCGTGCGGCTCGTGGTCGTCGGTGGCGGGCCCGGCACCGGCAAGTCGACGGTCGCCCGGGGCCTCGCCGAACGGCTCGGGGCGGTGCTCGTGTCCTCCGACGAGATCCGTGACGCGCTCCTGCCACGCTCCGGGGATCGTCGCGGCGACGACCCTGGGCGGGGCCGGTACGCGCCACGGCACATCGACGCCGTCTACGACGAGCTGCTGGCACGAGCGGAGGCGTCGGTGCTGTACGGCGAGTCGGTGGTCGCCGACGCGAGCTGGATCGATCCTCGCCATCGGGACCGCGCTCGGGATCTGGCGCTGCGCACGTCGTCGGACCTGGTGGAGCTGCGCTGCGAGTGTCCGGCGGCGCTCGCCGAGGAGCGGATCGTGGCGAGGGCCGCGGTCGGGTCGGATCCCTCGGAGGCGACCGTCGACGTCGCCCGCTCGATGGCGGAAGCGGCGCTCCCGTGGCCCGAGGCGACGCCGCTCGACACCGCCCGGCCCGTGGACGACGTCGTGGCCGCAGCCCTTCGACGCTGCACGACCCTGCCGTCGGGTGCTGCGATGGGGGCATGAAGCTGTGTCGAGCGATCCTCCCGGGACACGCCGCAGAGCCGCGTCGTCGGGCGATGGTGGCACCGTCATGAGCGGATCGCTGCCCGGCGGACCGCTGCGGGACGTGGTGGCGTTCGCCGACCTGCGACTCGGCGACGTCGCCGAGGTCGGCGGCAAGGGGGCGAACCTCGGCGAGCTCGCCGCCGCGGGCTTCCCCGTGCCCGACGGGTTCGTCGTCACCGTCGGCGCCTACCTCGCCGCGCTCGACGCCGCCGGTGTCCGTCGGCGGGTCGCCGACGCGTTCGGTGCGCTGGAAGGCGGAGCCGACGGTCCGGAGCGCGACGAGCAGATCCGTGCCCTGCGCGCGACGATCCGCGGCGCCAGGATGCCCGCGGTGCTCGACGCGGCGATCCGGGACGCATACCGCTCCCTCGGCGGCGACGACCCGGCGGTCGCGGTGCGCTCCTCGGCAGCCGACGAGGACACCGCCGGCGCGTCCTTCGCCGGGATGCACGAGAGCTACCCCGACACCGTCGGCGCCGACGCGGTGATCGAGCGCGTCCTCGACTGCTGGGCGTCGCTCGTGTCGCCCCGGTCGCTCGCCTACCGAACGGAGCGGCGCCCGGGGGTCGAACCCGCGATCGCGGTGGTGGTCCAGCGGATGGCGCCGGTCGAGCGGTCGGGGGTCATGTTCAGCGTCGACCCGCGGGGAGCCGACCCGGACCACCTCGTGATCGAAGCCGCCCGCGGGATCGGCGAGGTCGTCGTCGGCGGGATCGTGGAACCGGACACCTACGTCGTCGACACCGCCCGCTCCGCGATGGTCTCGGTGCGTCGGGGCGAGCTCGCCGAACGCGTCCTGACCGATGACGACGCGCTGGCGCTCGCGGAGCTCGGCCACCGCATCCAGGAGCACTACGGCCGGCCCCAGGACATCGAGTGGACGATCGGCGACGACGGTCGCATCTGGATCGTGCAGTCCCGGCCGATCACGGCGTCCGCTGCCACCCGCGTCGCCGTGCTCGTCGGGCTCGGAGCGTCGGCGGGCGTCGCGGTCGGTCCGGTGCGCGTCCTGCACGACCCCCGGGACGGCATCGCTCTGCTCGACGGCGAGGTGCTCGTGGCGCCGACGACCAGTCCCGACTGGGTGCCGGTCATGCAGCGCGCCGCGGCGGTCGTCACCGACTCCGGTGGGATGACGTCGCACGCGGCGATCGTCACCCGCGAGCTGGGCGTGCCGTGCGTGGTCGGTGTCCGCACGGCGACGACCGATCTCACCGATGGCGAGGTCGTGACGGTGGACGGCGGCGCCGGCACGATCACGAGGGGCGTCGTCGCCGCCGTCACGACGCACACGACGCACACGACGCACACGACGCACACGGCGCCCGCGGCGATGCCGGCGGCCACGACCGCACCGGGCGGACACGACGCGGCCGAGCCGGTGACCGGGACGCGGCTGTACGTCAACCTCGCGATCCCCGACGGAGCCGAGGCGGCCGCCGCGCTGCCCGTCGACGGTGTCGGGCTGCTGCGCGCCGAGATGATGGCGACGCACGCGCTCGGCGGCGTGCACCCGGGGGTGCTGGTCGAACGCGGCGACCGCGAGGCGTTCGTGTCGGCGATGGCGGCGTCGCTGCTGCGGATCACCACGGCGTTCGCCCCCCGACCGGTCGTCTACCGGAGCCTCGACTTCAGGACCAACGAGTTCCGTGGCCTCGAGGGAGGGGACCGGTTCGAGCCGACCGAGGCGAACCCGATGATCGGCTGGCGGGGCTGCTACCGCTACGTCACGGACCCGGAGCTGTTCCGCTGGGAGCTCGACGCGCTGGCCCGGGTGCGCGAGGCGACGCCGAACCTGCACCTGATGATCCCGTTCGTGCGCACCACGTGGGAGCTCGAGGCGTGCCTGGAGCTCGTCGACGCGTCGCCCCTCGGACACGAGCGCCACCACCGCATGCACCGCTGGGTGATGGCCGAGGTGCCCTCGGTCGTCTTCCGGATCCCCGAGTACGCGGCGCTCGGCATCGACGGCGTGTCGATCGGCTCCAACGACCTCACGCAGCTGGTCCTCGGGGTCGACCGTGACTCCGAGCTGTGCGCGGACCTGTTCGACCCGGCCGACGCCGCTGTGCTCGACGCCATCGGTCGGATCGTCGCCACCGCCCACGAGGTCGGCATCACCGCCTCGCTGTGCGGTCAGGCGCCGTCGAACGATCCGTCCTACGCCGAGCACCTCGTCCGGTTCGGGATCGACTCGATCTCGGTGACGCCCGACGCCGCTGCGGCGACGCGCCGGTCGATCGCGGCGGCCGAACGGCGGATGCTGCTGGAGGGTGTGGTGCGGCCCTGACCGTGCTCGCCCGCGTGCACCGCGCCCCGGGCCGTGTCGGCTCGCGTGCACCGCGCTGCGGGGGGCCGTTCTCCTGGGAGGCGACACGATCGCGGGCGACGCGGTCCTTCGGGCATAGAACGAACCCCGACGGGGTTGGTACACCACGTGAGCACAGCCACCGCTCCCAGGACACGCCAGCGTCGCCGCCCGGGCGTGGACGATCCCGTCGGGCTCTACCTCGACGAGATCGGCCGTCACCCGCTGCTGACACCTGCGGGTGAGCAGGCGCTGGCCCGCACGATCGCGGACGGTCGTGCCGCGCAGGAGGAGCTGGACGCACTCGGCACCGGGGCATCCGCGGCGCAACGTCGGCGCCTCCGGGTGCGGATCCGCGCCGGTCGGGAGGCCTCGGACCTGTTCGTGAGCTCCAACCTGCGGCTCGTGGTGTCGGTCGCGAAGCGCTACCAGTCCTCGGGTGTCCCACTGCTCGACCTGATCCAGGAGGGCAACCTGGGTCTGATCCGGGCGGTCGAGAAGTTCGACCACGAGAAGGGGTTCCGGTTCTCGACCTACGCGGTGTGGTGGATCCGCCAGTTCATCTCACGCGGGATCGCGGCGTCCCGCTCGTCGGTGAAGCTGCCGTCGCGCGCCAACGACGAGCTGCTCCGCCTGCGGGAGATGACGACCATGCTGGAGCAGGCCAACGGCAGGGCGCCGCGGCCCTCCGAGCTGGCCGAGGCCGCTGGGTTGACCGAGGAGCGGGTGCTCGAGCTGCTGCGGGTCGCCTCCGATCCCGTGTCGCTGTCGGGTCCGGTGGGCTACGACGGTGCCGAGCTCGGCGACTTCGTCGAGGATCCGACGGCGAGGGCAGCGGTCGAAGGCTTCGCGTCGAACCTGCTCCCGGAGGAGCTCGATCGGGTCTTCGGTGAGCTCGACCAACGTGAGCGCGAGATCCTCGAGCTGCGCTACGGCTTCCTCGGCAGCTCCGGTGGCGACGGCGAGCCGCGATCGGTCGCGCAGGTCGCCGAGGTCGTCGGCCTGTCGCGTGAGCGCATCCGCCAACTCGAGCACCGAGCACTCGCCAAGCTGATGCACCCAGCCTCGCGCGCTCGGAGATCGCTGCTCCTCGACGCCTGAGCTAGACACTCGCCCATGACCTCCACGAGATGGGCGCTGTGCGCCGCGGTGACCGAGGAGATGCTCAACGACCTCGCGGTGCTCGCCGTGGGGGAGGGTGTGGCGCTCGACCAGGTCGAGACCGACGTCGCGCTCCCTGGTATGGGCGACGTGCGCCTCAGGGTCACGCTCACGGTCACCGCCGGAGCGTTCGACCTCAGGGCCGACGACGGCGGCCGCGCCAGGGTCGTCGTGACCGCTTCGGGTGAGGTCGACGTCCAGGCGCTCGGCTTCGAGGGCGACTCGGCGCCGGTCGCGTCCATGCTGCCGTCCGGGCCCGTGCCGATCCCGGTGCGCGTCGAGGCGCTCGTCGACCCCGTGGTCGAGCTGCGCGACGACCTCACGGTCCAGGTCGGGTTGGCGGTGCAGGGCGGCGAGCTGGTCGGTGTCGCGGTCGACCTGGAGGCGCCGGCGCCCGAGGGCGTCGACCCGGACGCATGGGTGCCGATGACGCAGATGGTCAACATGCTGTTCGCCGGGATGGGTGAGCAGCTGTGGTCGTCGCTCGGTGAGCACGTCGGCGTCGTGGGCGCCGACCTCGGCGCGGACGTCGGCGCGGTGCTGGCGGACCTGGGTGTCGCGGTCGGTCGGGCCGACGTCCGCGTCGCCACCGGCCTGATGACGGTCGGATTGGCCGCAGAGCCGGATCTCGTGGGACGGGCCATGCCGGTTCCCGTCGCGGGCAAGCGTGTGGCGTTGTCGCTGGCGCAGTCAGGGGTCCACAAGGTCGCCGCGCTGCTCCTGGCGCTCGTAGCGGGTGGGCGGCCGCTGCCGTTCGAGATCCAGGTCGACCTCGGTGACCAGCGCGTGCAGGGGACCTTGCGCCAGACCCGGATCCTGTCCGAACGTGTTCCGGACCTGCGCCTGGCGTTGCGGACCGACCTCCGTCCACGCCTGGTCGGTGGACGGCTGGAGGTGTCGGTCCGGGCCGCGTGGGTCGAGCTGCCGGAGCTGTTCCCGTCGTTCGGTCTCACCGGTGCGATCAACGACGTGAGCCGCAGGGTCGGCTCGCTGGCCTCGCTCGCTCCGCTGCGGATGCAGTTCCCGTCGGTCATCCAGGTTCCGGTCCCTGCTGATGGCGACGACGCGCCCGTGGGCTCGATCGGGATCCGCATCGACGACCTGCACGTGACCGCGGACGGCGTCGGAGTGGTCGCCGGACTCGCCTGAGGGCCTGTGTCGACGTCGCACCTCCGCCCTGCGCTCGCCCGCGACGGGATCTTCAACCTTCGCGACCTCGGCGGCACGCCTGCCGGCGACGGCCGGGCGGTCCGCGAGGGGATGTTGGTGCGTGCCGATGCGCTGCAGCGCAGCTCTGCTGCGACGGCGCGGGCGCTGCACGAGCACGGCATCCGCCGCGTGCTCGACCTTCGCGACGACAGCGAGCGCGCCGAGGACGGCACCTTCTGTCCGGCCGACGGGCTCGACATCGACGTGGTGCACCTGCCGGTGCTCGATCCGACCTACGAGTGGGAGGTCCTCGACGTCCCGCGCGACCAGGTGCTCGCCCACCGCTACGCCGACATCCTGGTGAACTTCGGCGACCGCTTCGCCGATGCCGTCACGGCGGTCGCTGCGACCGACGGCGGCGTCGCGTTCCACTGCGCGGTCGGCAAGGACCGCACCGGGCTGCTGGCGATGCTGCTGCTCGGCGCGCTCGGATCGCCTCGGGAGGCCATCGTCGCCGACTACGTCAGGTCCGCCCGCGCCGGCGCGGTGCAGGTCGCCTGGCTGCGGGTCCTCGGGCTGCGCTACGGCGACGTCGACGACGAGGAGATCGCCGTGGGGGTCTGGTCGGCCCGTGCCGCCACCATGCACGCCACGATCGATCGGCTCGACGCCGAGCACGGCGGCATCGATGGCTACCTCCGCTCGGTCGGTGTGGGCGACGACGTGGTCGGCGCCCTCCGTGGTCGACTCCTGCGCGTCGCGACCTGACTCTGCGAGACTGCGGTCGTGCTCGGCCCCGGAGACATCGCAGAGGACTTCACGCTCGAGGACCAGGAGGGCATGCCGCGGACGCTGTCGGACCTCCTCGTCGCCGGACCTGTCGTGTTGTTCTTCTACCCGCGTGCGATGACGCACGGCTGCACCAGGGAGTCGTGCCACTTCCGTGACCTCGCCGCCGAGTTCGAGGCGGTCGGGGCGCAGCGGATCGGGATCTCCGCGGACCCGGTCGAGCGCCAGGCGGCGTTCGATGCTGCGAACGACCTCGGCTACCCGCTCCTGTCGGATGCCTCGAAGTCGGTCGCGGGGAGCTTCGGGGTGACCCGGTCGCTGCTCCCGTTCAACAAGCGGGCGACGTTCGTGATCGACACGGACCGTCGGATCCTCGCAGCGATCTCGTCGGAGACGAACTTCGACGTCCACGCCGACGAGGCGCTCCGCGCGCTGCGCGGACGCGCCGGCTGAGCCGGGGACACGACATGTCGTCGGTGCTCCGCTCCGAGTGGTGGCGCGACCCTGAGGTGACGTCGTGGAACCGGCTCCCGATGCGCGCGCACGCGGTCACGTTCCCCGACGTCGACGGAGCTCGGACCCACGATCCCTCGGCCAGTCCCTGGTGGCGCTCGCTCGACGGGACGTGGGCGTTCCGCGGGTTCGATCGACCCGAGGACGTCACCGCTGCCGACCTCGGGTACCCGCCGGCGGACGATCCCGGCGTCCGCACGATGCAGGTGCCGGGAGCCTGGACGCTCCAGGGGTTCTCGGCCCCGCACTACACCAACGTCGTCATGCCCTTCGCCGGTGCACCGCCGGAGGTGCCCGAGGGCAACCCGACCGGGGTCTACCTGCGCAGGGTGTCGATCCCGCGTGAGTGGCGGGGGCGTCGGGTCGTGCTGCGCATCGGGGCAGCGGAGTCGGTGGTCGTCGTGTTCGTCGACGGCGTCGCGGTCGGTCTGGGCACCGACAGCCGGCTGCCGAGCGAGTTCGACCTGACCGACTTCGTGCGGCCGGGCCGCCGCTGCACGTTGGCGCTCGTCGTCATCCGCTGGTCCGCCCAGTCGTGGGTGGAGGACCAGGACCAGTGGTGGCACGGCGGCCTGCAGCGCAGCGTCACGCTGCACTCGACCGCTCCGGACCACCTCGCCCGCATCGAATTGCTCCCAGGGCTGCGCCGGTCGGGTCGGGAGCGCTCGGGCACCCTGACCTGCCGGGTCCAAGTCGACGGTCCGATGGCTCGCGACGTCGCCGCCGGAGGCGGCTCGGTGGAGGTGGTCGTCGAGACCGAGCGCGGTCGTCGCCTCGCCACGACGGGGCTGCTCGCCGTGCCGGCGTGGGACCCGACCGACGAGACCAGCCAGCTGGTGTCGGCGATGTACGTGCGGCCGGGTGCGGTCGACGCGGAGCTCGTCGTGCCGGCGGTGCAGCCGTGGTCGGCGGAGTCGCCCACCCGGTACCGCGCGGTGGTGCTGCTGCGCGACGGGGATGGCGAGGTCCTCGAGGTCGCGGCGCTCCGCACCGGGTTCCGTGAGGTCGAGGTGCGCGACCGGCAGCTGCTCGTCAACGGCGAAGCCGTCATGCTGCACGGCGTCAACCACCACGAGCACGACCCCGAACGTGGGCGTGCGGTGACGCGAGAGCTGACACGCACCGACCTGTGCCTCATGAAGGCGCACAACATCAACGCCGTCCGCGCTGCGCACGCTCCCCACGACGAGCACTTCGCCGAGATGTGCGACGAGCTCGGCCTCTACGTCGTCGACGAGGCCGATGTCGAGTCGCACTGCCGGCAGGCGTCGCTGTGCGACGACCCCCGCTACGCGACCACGATCGTCGAGCGCGTCCGACGGATGGCCGAGCGCGACCTGCACCACCCCAGCGTGATCGTGTGGTCGCTCGGCAACGAGTCCGGCGACGGTGCACCCCACGCCGAGGCGGCCGGGTTCCTCCGTCGCCACGACCCGACGCGTCCCGTCCAGTACGAGGGCCCGTTGATGCACGACCTGTACGCCGACGCGCCGGTCACCGACATCGTCTGCCCCATGTACACGCCACTCGACGAAGCCGTCGCCCGTGCCCGCTGGAGCGGCGACGATCGCCGGCCGGTCATCCTCTGCGAGTACTCCCACGCGATGGGCAACTCGAACGGCTCGCTCGCCGAGCACTGGGAGGCGTTCCGCTCGACCCCCGGGATGCAGGGCGGATTCATCTGGGAGTGGGTGGAGCACGGGATCCCGCTGCCGGGACGCGCGACCCGGGACGGCTCGCCGGTGTGGGGCTACGGGGGCGACTTCGGTGACGAGCCCAACGACGGCAACTTCGTGTGCGACGGGCTCGTCGACGCGGCGCGGGTGCCGCATCCCGCGATGGCGGAGGTCGCCCACGTGGGACGGCCGGTGCGCGTCGAGCGCGCCGCCGGGTCGACGCCGCTGCGGGTCCGCGTGACGAACCTGCGCCACTTCGTCGACACCTCGGACCTGCGCTGCCGGTGGGAGCTGCTCGTCGACGGCGACGTGCTCGACGCCGGCGAGCTCGGGGTCCCTCCGCTGGCACCGCAGAGCTCCCGGGTGCTCCGGGTGCCGGTCACGGCCCGCCGGCTCCGGGGCGCCGCCGAGGCGTTCGTGACGTTCCGCTGGTCCCAGCGTCGAGCGACGCCGTGGGCGGCGGCGGGTCATGTGGTGGGCGTCGACCAGGTCGCCGTCGAGGTCCCCGGACCGGCTGTCGTGGCTGCCGGGATGGCCCTCGACGAGCGCGGTGCGCGTCGTGAGCCCCCCGTCGAGCTCGTGTGGACGCCGACGTTGATGCGGGCGCTGACCGACAACGACGCGATCCAGACCAGCTGGATGCGCCGGTGGTCGGCCCGGCTCGAGCGATGGGAGTCGCTCGGTGTCCTCGACGCCGTCTGGGAGCCGGGTCCGCCGCGGCGACGGACCCGCTCCGGGGCGGATGTCGTGACGTCGCTCGGCGTGCTGCGTCCGACGGGGACGGGACCGGCGGTCGACGTCCGGTTCCGGGAGCTGACCAGGACCATGGACGGCTGGGGTCACATGTCGGTGCTCGTCGATCTCCCCGCCGAGCTCGACGACATGCCCAGGATCGGGATCACGACCGTCCTGCCGGGCTCCTTCGCCGAGCTCGAGTGGTTCGGCGACGGCCCGCACGAGTCGTATCCGGATCGTCGCAGCGCTGCGGTCCTCGGTCGGTGGCGCTCGTCGGTCGCGGCGCAGTACGTGCCGTACGCCTTCCCCCAGGAGCACGGCCACCACACCGGGTTGCGCTGGCTCGCCCTCACCGAGCAGCGCGCCGGTCTGCTCGTCGTCGCCGACGGACCGCTCGGGTTCTCGGCGCGGCACCACTCCGACGCCGACCTGTTCGCAGCCACCCACCTCGACGAGCTGCCGCAGGACCGGTCCCTGACCTACCTGTCGATCGACGCCGGCCAGCGCGGGCTCGGCACCGGATCGTGCGGACCGGATGCCGCCGAGCGCTACCGCCTCAGCGCTGGCCGCCACCGGATCGGCGTCTGGTTGCGGTGGTTCGATCCTCGTCGCGAGGACCCCGGAGCGCTCGCGCGCCTCGTCCGCTGAGGAGCCGCTCACCCGATCCGGTCGGCGGCCTCCTGCAACTCGTCGCGGAAGTCGGGGTGAGCGATGCGCACCAGCGCGTTCGCCCGCTCGCGCACGGTGCGGCCGCCGAGCTCGGCGGCACCGTGCTCGGTGATCACGACGTCGACCTGGTGACGTGGGGTCGTGACGAGCATCTCCGGACCCACGTCCACCATGATCCGCGAGACCGTCTCGCCGTCGACGACCACGGTCGACTGGAGGCACAGCAGGGAGCGGTCGTCGGTCTGCAGGCCGGCGCCGGCGACGAAGTCCTCGTGGCCCCCGGTGCCCGAGTGCTGACGGCCGCGGATCGTGTCCGCTGCGACCTGACCCCACAGGTCGACTGCGGTCGCGCCGTTGATGGAGACGAAGTCGCGGTTCGCTGCGATGCGTCGGGCGTCGTTGACGACGTCGACGGGGAGGAACCTGACGGCGCGGTTGCCGTCCAGCCAGTCGTAGAGCTCACGGGTGCCGGCGGCGAAGGTGGTGACGGAGAAGCCCTCGAAGCACCCCTTGTTGGTGTCGGTCACCTTGCCGGCCCGGTGCAGCCGCATGAGGCCGTTCGTGAACATCTCCGAGTGGATGCCGTAGCCGCCGCCCGGTCCGTCCGCGAGCTCGGTGGCGATCAGCGCCGGAACCGCTCCGATGCCGGTCTGGATCGTGGCCTCGTCGGGGATGAACCGCAGCGCGATCTCCGCGATCGCCCGGTCGACGTCGGTGCCGGGGACCTCTGCGAGGTCGACGGGTGAGCGGTCCGACTCGATCAGGACGTCGATCTCATCGAGGTGCAGCCGGTGGGGGTGCTCCGGCTCGACGCCGAAGGTGCGTGGGTAGGCGGGGGAGTGCTCGACGACGAGCAGCCGGTTCGGGTCCGCTCCCGCCCGGTGGAGCTCGTCGACGGTGGTGCCGGCGTGCAGCGACAGGCTCAGGTGGCCGTCGGCGTCAGGCGGTGCGGCCGCGGTGGCCATGATCCGGGGGGCGAGCTCCTCGACGATCGGTGCGAAGCGCCGGAAGTCCGCTGGCACGTACTCGATCGCTGCCCCGCTGTCGCGCAGGAATCGCTCCGCCGGCCCGAAGAACCCGCTGCGGAACCGGACGCCGGGCCGTGTGAACACCTGGTAGAGGTCGGTGAGCAGAGCGCCGAACATCTCGAGGCCGCTCCAGTCGTCCCGATCGCCGAGCGCGTGGAGGAAGCCGACCGGATGCGCCGGTCCGAGACCGATCGCGAGCGTGTCGTCGGGACGGACCAGTGCTGCGGCCTCGGCCGGTGTGAGGACAGGTCGGGCAGGCATGACGGGCTCCTGTGCGGCCGGTGCGTCGGGTTCAGTCGGCGTGCTCGAGGAGCACCGCCCGGGCGCCGACCCAGGTGCTCATCGCCGCTTCGAGCTCGTCGACACGTCGGGGCAGGTCCTCGAAGGTCACGGGCTCAGAGAGGTGCACGCCCTGCGCGTGGTCGCAGCCCATCGCCGCGAGTCGCTCCAGGGTGGTCGCGTCGCCGACGCCCACGGCGGTCACCGTCAGCCCCAGACCGTGTGCCAGGTCGATGGTCGATGCCACCGCCTCGGCGTCCGCCCCGACCGACGTCACCGCCGTCGTGTAGCCGCGGTCGATCTTGAGGCTGCTGACCGGGATCGACTCGATCGTCGTGACCGACAGGAACCCGGTGCCGAACTCGTCGATCGCGACGGGGATCCCGACCTCGTG
>JAFDWA010000220.1 GCA_018268735.1 Actinomycetota bacterium
CGCACGCACCCACTCGAGGCGTCCCTCCTCGACGGCCGACCGCCACAGCACCTCCCACAGTCCAGAGGGCTCGGCACGGAGCTCGACGACGTCCGACCACGGCGCGATCGAGGCGACGACGCCGCTACGTGCACCGAAGGGGCCGTCCCCCGTCATCAGCACACGGACGCGCTCGCCATCCCACCCGTCGACGAACGCGCCGAGGTCCTCGCCGTGGACGGTGTCCGCGTTGACGACGAGCGCACCACGACCGTCGAGCCAGCCGACCAGCGCGGCCACCGCGCCGGCCGTCCCGAGCGCCTCGGCCTCCTCCAACGACACGTGCACGTCGGCACGCCCGCCGAGGTGGGCGAGCATCGCGTCACGACCGTGGTGCACGTTGACCGCGACCGGGCTCCCGACCGCAGCGGCGACCTGGCCGATCGCCCGGTCGAGCAGCGTCGCGTCCCCGAGCGGGCACAGCGGCTTCGGACACACGTCGCTCAGCGGACGCAGCCGGGATCCGGCACCGGCGGCGAGCACCACCCCGGCGATGCGGTCAGCCAGACTGTCGGCCATGCCACCCCTCCACGAACGACGCTGGTACAACCCGCGCCTGCCACAGACGCTCGTCATCAGCCAGTGGCTGCTCTACTTCAACGCCTTCTGGGCGCTGTTCGCCGTGCTGACCGGTGGCGTCAAGAGCTCCGCCATCGGCGCTGCGCTGCTGGTCGCGACGCTCGGAGCGAACGTCTACGGCGCCTACGGCATCGCGAACGAGCTCAAGCGGGGCTACCAGGTGGCCGTCGTCGCTTCGTTCCTGCCGATCGCGGTGCGCCTCGTCATCGTCGTGATCACGGGGGCATCGATCGCGCGGAACCTCGTGTTCATCCTCGTGCCCGGCGACATCATCAACGCGATCTTCGTCTACGCGCTGATCGCCCTGCTGCTGCACCAGCAGTCCCGGGAGCACCAGCGGATCTGGTTCCACTGATCCGGCCGACACCGGGCGGGTTGGCCCGTCGCCGTCGGGCGCTGCCAAGATGCGGCCATGGTCACGACCGTCGACGGCATCGCAGGACTCAAGGAGCTGGTGGGCACCCACCTCGGCTACTCCGACTGGCTCGAGATCACCCAGGAGCGGGTGAACACGTTCGCTGACGCGACCGGCGACCACCAGTGGATCCACGTCGACGTGGAGCGGGCCAAGGCCGAGTCGCCGTTCGGCGGGCCGATCGCCCACGGCTATCTGACCCTGTCGCTCGGCCCGGTGCTGTTCCCCCAGATCATGCGGGTCGACGGCATCACGATGGGTGTCAACTACGGCTGCGCGAAGGTGCGCTTCCCTGCACCGGTGCCCGTCGGCTCGAACCTGCGGCTCGGCGCAACGCTCGACGCCGTCGAGGACCTCCCCGGCGGCTGGGCGCAGATCTCGATGACCTTCACCTTCGAGGTCGAAGGCGCCCCCAAGCCCTCCTGCGTCGCTGAGATCATCTTCCGCTACGCGGAGTGATGACACAGCTCAGGTCCGGATCTCGGGCATGACCCGCTCCGCGAGCAGCCGCAACGTCGTGTCCGCTGGGTAGTCGGCGCACCAGGGCACGATGCCACCGCAGCCGAGGTCGCGATAGGTGGCGATCCGCTCGCAGACCTGCTCCGGCGTGCCGACGAGGTTGCCCGCACGCCACGACTCGAACTCCTCGCCCCACAGGCTCCGGCTGCCGTCGTCGAGGATCTCCTGCTCCGTCTCGCGGATGTGCACCTCGGGCGACCAGGTCATCGTGATCTCGTCGGGATCCCGACCGACCTCAGCGCAGTGCCGACGGAGGACATCGCGCTTGTGCGCCCACTCGTCGGGCTTGCCGCCGAAGTTCGAGCGGTCCGCGTAGCGGGCGACCACCCGCAGCGTCAGCTGCTCGCCGCCGCCACCGATCCACACCGGTGGTCGCGGCGACTGCAGCGGCTTCGGGTCGCACTGGGCGCGGTCGAGCGTGACGAACCGTCCGTCGTAGCTCGTCTCGGACTCGGACCACATCGCCGTGACGACCTCGACGGTCTCGCGCAGCATGCGGATCCGCTCCGCGGCGGGAGGGAACTCGTAGCCATAGGCACGGAACTCCTGGTCGTACCAACCTGCTCCGAGGCCGAGCTCGAGGCGTCCACCGGAGATGACGTCGACGGTGGAGGTGATCTTGGCGAGCAGCGCCGGGTTGCGGTAGGCGACGCAGCTGACCATCTGGCCGAGGCGGATCCGGCTGGTCGATGCGGCGAGGGCGGCGAGGGTCGTCCAGCACTCGAAGACCGTCTCGTTGCTCGGGACCGGCACGTTGTGGACGTGGTCGTAGAGCCACAGCGAGTCGAAGCCGAGCTGCTCGGCCAGCAGCGCTGTGCCGACGGTGAGCGCCCACTGGTCGGCCGGATCGCCGATGCCCGCCAGCTCACCCTTCCAACCCTGGGGTACGAACACTCCGAAGATCATCCGAGGAGACTACGGCTCGTCGGCAGCCCGGATCCGGGGAACCTGGAGCGTCTCCTACGATCCTCCGGTGCGCCCCATCGCTCGACGACCACACCGCGACCGGCCGACGACGCGGACGGTCGCGGTGTGCGCCACGCTCCTCCTCGTCGTGGCCGCCGGGGGTTGCAGCGGTGAGCGCCAGGCCGCGTTGCCGACGTCGCGGTCGGGCCCCCGACCGACCGCCACCACGGGACCCGACGCAGGGGCCTCCGCCCGGCCGGCGGGGCTCCCCGACGGCTGGCATCCGGGACGCCTCGACTGGCACCCGTGCCGCTCCGGCGCGGGTCTGGAGTGCGCGACCCTGCAGGTGCCCCTCGACTGGTCCGATCCATCGGGATCGACTATCGGGCTCGCCCTCGCACGCATCCGCGCGACCGGCGGCGCCGGCGGCCGCATCGGCACCGTCGTCACCAACCCCGGTGGACCGGGCGGGTCGGGGGTGGGCTTCCTCGCGTCGTCGCCGTTCGACGCGACGCTCGCCGGCAGGTTCGACCAGGTCAGCTGGGACCCGCGCGGCGTCGGTGGCTCCTCACCGGTGACGTGCGGTCGCGCCACGGTGCCCGCGTTCCTCGAAGCCGACCCGGACCCCGACACGCCGGAGGAGCAGGCGCACCTCGATGAGCTCGCGGAGGCCGTCTCGACGGACTGCGCCCGCTCCGACGCGAAGCTGCTCGCGCACATCTCGACCGTCGAGGTCGCACGCGACCTCGAGGCCATCCGCCGGGCGCTCGACGACGGACCCCTCAACTACGTCGGCTTCTCCTACGGGACCCAGATCGGCCAGGACTACGCGCAGATGTTCCCCGACCAGATCCGCACGATGGTCCTCGACGGCGTGGTGGATCCGTCGCTGTCGTTCACGGAGTTCCTCATGGGGCAGATCGACGGGTTCGACGCCTCGTTCCAACGCAACGTCGAGGCCTGTGCCGCTGCCGGCGCCTCGCGCTGCGGCGTGTCGGACCTCGCCGGCAGCTACGACCAGCTCCACACCCGGGTGGAGGCGGCGGCCATCCCGGCGGGGTCGGGCCGTTCGCTCGGTCCCGCAGACCTTGCCGTGGCGGCGACCTACGTCGCCTACTCCGGCGACGGTTGGACACGGCTCGGACCGGCGTTGCGCGACGGCCTCGCCGGTGACGGCTCGGCGCTGCTCGCGCTCGCCGACGACTACCACGACCTCGGCGGCTACGGAGCGTATGCGGGGGTCGTGTGCACCGACTCGCCACCACCGCCGACGCCGGCGGCCTGGCAGCAGTTCGCCGCTGCCGCCAGAGCGAGGTCGCCCCGCTTCGGCGGCTCGGTCGCCAACGAGCTGCTGCCGTGCGCGACGTGGCCGGTCAAGGCGACGGGCTCGCCCGAGTCGATCACCGCGCCGGGAGCCCCTCCGATCCTCGTCATCGGCAACACCGGCGACCCGGCCACC
>JAFDWA010000221.1 GCA_018268735.1 Actinomycetota bacterium
AGGTGCACGAAGCCGGCGTCGGGGACGAACGGACCCGGGTCGCGGCGACCGGCCTCGACGCGCAGACGCCGGTACGTCTCCCAGGCGCCCTCGTCGCTCGGTTGGAAGCCGTCGGCGATCCTGGCCGCCCGTCGTGCGGCGGCGTCGCTGCTGCCGCCGAGCACGATCGGCGGCCCCTTCCGTCCCGGAGCGCCCACCGCCGGTGTGATCCGGATCGTGCGACCCCGGTGCTCGAAGGGTTCGCCGGTTCGGGCGGCGCGCAGCACGTCGACCGCTTCGGTCAGCAGGTGTGGCCGGTCACGCGGCTCGACGTCGAACATGGCGAGCTCCGAGGGCACGTAGCCGTTCGCCAGCACCACGACCAGGCGCCCGCCGCTGAGGTGCTCGACGACGGCGACCTGCTCTGCGAGCTGCACGGGATCGTGCAGCGGCGCCGGGATCGCCGAGACGTAGATCGTGCACCGCGACGTGCGAGCCGCGACTGCTGCGGCCATCGTCAGCGCGCTGGGCAGGTAGCCGTCGTCGCTGCCGTGGTGCTCGGACACCACGATCGCGGCGGCGCCGTGCTCGTCGGCCCACTGCGCCATGTCGAGCGCCGCCGCACAGCGCTGCGCGTAGGTGACCCCGGCGAAGGACGGGTTGCGCAGGTCGAATCGGACCAGGAACACGGGTTGGGCCATGCGCCACGATGCCACCCCCACCGGAGGTGCCGGGTCGTTACGATCATGGCTTCCTCGGCGTCGGCGGCAGGACGGAGGCAGCAGTGCTCGAGCAGGTGGGTCGGCGCGTGCTGTGGCTCGTGGTGGCCGCAGTCATCGGTGCGGGCGCACTCGGTGCCCTCGTCGACCCCTGGTGGTGGATGGCTCTGGTCGCCCTCGTCCCGCTCGCGGTCGTGGGGATCTGGGATGTGATGCAGCGACGCCACAGCATCCTGCGGAACTTCCCCATCCTCGGACACTCCCGCTACCTCCTCGAGGGGATCGGTGCGGAGCTGCACCAGTACCTCGTCGAGAGCAACACCGACGGACGCCCCTTCGACCGCGACACCCGGTCGCTCATCTACGAGCGTGCGAAGCGCCGGCCCGACGTCAAGGCGTTCGGCACCGAGCTCGACGTGTACGAGTTGGGCTACACGTGGCTCGCGCACTCGATCGCGCCGCGACCGGTGCCGGAGGATCCGGTCGGGCGGCTCCGGATCGTCGTCGGTGGCGAGCGCTGCAGCCAGCCGTACTCCCTGTCGGTGCTGAACATCTCTGCCATGAGCTTCGGATCCCTCGGAGCCAACGCGGTCCGTGCGATGAACAAGGGGGCCATGGAGGGTCGCTTCGCCCAGGACACCGGAGAGGGCGGGATCTCCCGATACCACCGGGAGTTCGGCGGGGATCTGATATGGGAGATCGGCACCGGCTACTTCGGATGCCGCACCGCCGACGGCTCCTTCGACGCGGAGCGCTTCGCCGAGCAGGCCCTGGAGCCGCAGGTGAAGATGGTCGAGATCAAGATCTCCCAGGGCGCGAAGCCGGGCCACGGCGGGTTGCTGCCCGCAGCGAAGGTGTCACCGGAGATCGCCGAGGCCCGAGGAGTGCCGGTGGGCGAGGACGTGCTGTCGCCGATGAGCCACAGCGCGTTCTCGACGCCGATCGAGATGATGTCGTTCATCACCCTCCTGCGTGACCTGTCGGGCGGCAAGCCGGTCGGCTTCAAGCTCTGCATCGGGGACCCCAGAGAGCTCGCGGCGATCACCAAGGCGATGATCGAGACCGAGACCTACCCCGACTTCGTCGTCGTCGACGGCGGTGAGGGCGGCACCGGCGCGGCACCGCTCGAGTTCTCCGACTCGCTCGGCATGCCGCTCGTCGAGGGTCTCATGCTCGTGCAGAACGTGCTGACCGGTGCCGGCGTGCGCGACCGGATCCGGCTCGGTGCGAGCGGGAAGCTCGTGACGGCATCTGCGATCGCCCAGGCGATGGCGCTCGGCGCGGACTGGTGCAACACCGCCCGCGCCTTCATGATGTCGGTCGGCTGCATCCAGGCGCAGATCTGCCACACGAACCGCTGCCCTGTCGGGGTCACGACCCAGAACCCGCGCCTGCAGCGGGCGTTGGTCGTCGAGGACAAGTCGGTGCGGGCCCGCCAGTTCCACGACAGCACGGTTCGGGCGCTCGCCGAGCTCGTCTCGGCCATGGGGCTCGATCATCCGGGTGAGCTGCGGCCGGAGCACGTGGTGCGTCGTGTCAGCCAGTACGAGGTCCGGACCTTCGGCGAGATCCACCCACCGCTGCAGGACGGCGCGCTCCTCGCCGGGACGGCGCCGGAGCCGATCCAGGTCGTGTGGGACCAGGCGGACGCGACGTCGTTCCGGCCGCAGCGGACCGGTACCCGCTGAGCTGGGCGCAGTCCGGCGAGCGGCAGTTCAACCTGCCACGGTGTCGCTGCGGAACTCGACCGGTGCATCGAACGCCGCCCGACGCACCGAACGCCGCAGGGTGGACAGCACGACGGGTCCGAGCAGCAGCACCGCGACGACCGTCGTGATCGCCCGCCCGGTGTCCCAACCGAACGTGGATGTGGCGAGGGTGAACAGGAAGAACCTGTGCAGGTTCGACCACACCGCGTCGCCGGGGACGAACGACAGCTCGGTGCCGACCCCGATCGAGAACGGCCAGAACCACATGTTGACGAGGAAGCCGTAGGCATAGGCCGCGACCGCTCCGTAGATCGCGAGCAGCACGACCTCCGCTCGGCCGCGCAGCGCCCTGCGGCCGATCGTGTCAGGGAGCAGACCGGCGCACAGCCCGACCCAGCCGGCCGCGGTCATCTGGAACGGCAGCCACGGGCCGATGCCGGCGGTCAGGATGGCCGACGCGAACATCGTGATGTTGCCGAGCGCGAAGCCGAAGCCGGGCCCGTAGACCCGACCGGCGAGCACCAGCAGGAAGAACACGGTCTCGATCCCGGCGACGCCGGCTCCCATCGGTCGGAGTGCGGCGCCGATCGCGGACAGCACTCCGAGCATCGCGAGCGCCTTGGTGTCGATGCCGCCCGAGCGCAGCTCTGCGAGCACCACGGCGATCACGACCGGCAGGATCAGGGCGAACAGGAACGGCGCATCCGCGACGTGGCCGGTTCCCGCCGAGGGCGAGATCAACAACGGCCACAGGAACATGGCGAGCCCTGCGACGGACGCGACGGCCAACACGATCGCTGGTCGAGCGCCGAGTCCGAGTCCGGCGGTCCGCCGTGGCGCAGCGGCGGTCACGACGCCTCCAGCGCCGAGCGCACCTGCTCCACCGTCAGCCACCGCAGCGGTGCCAGGACCTTTGCGACCTGTGGCGCGAACGCCGGCGACGCCACCACGACGTCCGCGGTCGAGCCGTCGGCGACGACCTCTCCCTGTGCCATCACGACGACCCGGTCCGCGGTGGCGGCGACGAACTCGACGTCGTGGGTGGACACCATGACAGCGTGGCCGTCGTGCGCGAGGTGTCGCAGCACCGCTGTGAGTCCGGCCTTGGCCCCGTAGTCGAGTCCGCGGGTCGGCTCGTCGAGCAGCACGACGCTCGGCGCCGCGGTGAGCTGGATCGCGAGCACGAGCGACAGCCGCTGGCCCTCTGACAGGTCTCTCGGATGGGCCTCGCCGTCGATCCCTGCGACGAGCCGGTCGAGGAGCGCGGCGCAGGTCCCGGGGCCACGCCCGGCGTCGGCGTCGGCCTGTGCGCACTCGTCGGCGACCGTCGGCAGGTACAGCAGGTCACCAGGTGTCTGGGGGACGAGCCCGACGAGTCGACGCGCGGTCGCCGGGGCGAGCGCTGCGGTGTCGACCGCTGCGGCGCCGTCGGGAGGCTGCACCGAGACCCGACCGGCGCTGCGTGGCCCAGAGCCCTGCAACGCCCACATGAACGAGGACTTGC
>JAFDWA010000222.1 GCA_018268735.1 Actinomycetota bacterium
TGAAGACGTACTCGGGCGGCATGCGTCGGCGGCTCGACCTCGCCGCAAGCCTCGTCAACCGACCACCGGTCCTCTTCCTCGACGAGCCGACCACGGGACTGGACCCGACGAGTCGCCAACGCATGTGGGAGGTGATCCGCCGACTCGTCGGGGACGGCACGACCCTGCTCCTCACCACCCAGTACCTGGAGGAGGCCGATGCACTGGCCGACAGCATCAGCGTGATCGACCACGGGCGGGTCATCGCCGAGGGCTCCGCTGCCGAGCTGAAGACCCGCATCGGCGGAGAGCACCTCGAGGTCACCCTCGCGTCCACCGCGGGCCGCAGCGACGCTGCGGGAGCTCTGGCTCCGTTGGTCACGGGAGCAGTGCAGGTCCTCGACGACGGCCATCGACTCGTTGCTCCGGTGAGGCCCGGCGGCGGCATCGTGACGACCGTCGTACGCGCCCTCGACGCGGCCGGTGTCGCCGTCGACGACATCCAGATCCACCACCCCTCGCTCGATGACGTGTTCTTCGCCCTGACCGGAGCCGCAGTCCCTTCCCTGACGCACCCGACCGCCGAGGAGCTCCTCACATGACCGCGACCACCGTCCCGACCCGCGATGTCGCGTCATCGGGCACCCGAAGGGACGCTCGGACCACGACGTGGCGTCGCGACGTGTGGGTGCTCACACGACGCAACCTGTGGCACGTCCGACGTGAGCCGGCACAGCTCTCCGACGCCACCGTCCAGCCGCTCTTGTTCACGGTCCTGTTCGTGTACATCTTCGGTGCCGCCATGCACATCCCCGGTGGCACCTACAAGGACTTCGCGATCGGCGGGCTCGTCACGATGAACCTCACGACCGCGTCGATGGGCCCAGCCGTCGGGCTGTCGAGCGACCTGACCACGGGCGTGATGGACCGGTTCCGCACCCTGCCGATGGCGCGCAGCTCGATCCTCGCCGGACGGACGGTGTCGGATCTGCTGTCGGCCGTGCTGTGCGCCACCATCGTCGTCCTCACCGGCGCAGCGATCGGATGGCGACCCGGCAACGGTATCCTCGGCGTCCTCGCCGGCATGAGCGTGGCGGTGCTCTTCTCCTACGCGCTCAGCTGGTTCACCGCGATCATCGGGCTCACCGCGAGCGACCCGGAGTCAGCGCAGGCGATCGGGTTGATCGTCCTGTTCCCGCTCGCGTTCGTGTCGAGCTGCTTCGTCCCCACGCAGGGGATGCCGCCGTGGCTCCGAACGGTCGCCGACTGGAATCCGGTGTCCTCGGTGGCCGCGTCGTGCCGAGAGCTGTTCGGCAATCCGAACCCGGCAGCGCTCGCGCACAACTTCCCGTCCCAGCACCCCGTGCTCATGTCGGTCGCCTGGAGCGTGGCGATCATCGCCATCTGCGCTCCGCTCGCGACGCGGCTCCTGCGGAAGCGCACGACCGACTGATCCACGCTGGTTCGTCGTCCTCCACCACCGCAGACCGTCGGGTCAGAGCAGTAGCTCTTGCCCGCCAGGAGCGCGATCCAGGAGGGACCATGGCAGATCTGCACCCGAACCTCGTCAAGGCGCAGGACACGTGGGACGCCGTCGCACGAGGTGAGCTCGGCGACACGGACGACTTCGCCGACGACATCGTCGTCGAGAACGGTCCAGGTGCCGGACCGTGGCGACTCGTCGAGGGCAAGGACACCTTCTTCGAGTTCGTGCTCACGTTCATCCCCTACTTCGATGGGTCATGGCATCAGGACGGCACCTGCATCTACGCAGACGACCGCTGCACGATCTCGCTGGTGCGCGAGACCGGTTCCGCTCCCGACGGCGACGCCTTCGACAACCTCGCGATCTGGATCAGTCGGATCCGACCCGACGGCACCACGGACCGCATCTGGACCGTCGACCTCGACCAGGAGCACTGCGAGGCGTTCTGGGAGCGCCACGCCCACGAACTGCCCGGATGACACACCCGACCCACCGGCACGCCGGGCTGTGGACCCACCGCTCGAGCCCTTCCTCGCGACCAACGGCCGGCTCGCTCCCGGTTCATCCCGGCGATGCGAGGCGCCGGCGGGCGCACGAGGGTGTCGCACTCAGCTCGTCGGGTCGTGATCTGAACACGTCGTGATCCGAGCATCGACACGTCGGTGGGCGTGGAGGGACTCGAACCCACGACTCCCTGCTTGTAAGGCAGGTGCTCTGACCAGCTGAGCTACACGCCCGGAAGGCGACGAGCGTACCTGTGGAGCGGACCGCCTCCGCTCCCACCGCCCGTCGTGCGGAGCACTCGTGTCGGACGACCCGGTCGGCACGGGTGGCGCCGTACGATCCTGGCATGCTCTCCGGGATCTCCGACAAGGTCGCTCTCGTCACGGGTGCGGCCCGTCCACGCTCGATCGGACGTGCCACCGCTGTGCGCCTCGCGGCCGAAGGGGCGAAGGTCGCGTGCCTCGACATCGCACGTCCGTACGACGACTTCCCCGACTACGCAGTCGCCTCGTCCGACGACCTCGACCAGATCGTCGAGGAGATCCGCTCCGGCGGTGCCGAGGCGATCGCAGTGCGCGCCGACGTCAGCGACGAAGAAGCCGTCCGAGCGGCGATCGACCGGATCGTCGCGGAACTCGGAACCGTCGAACTGGTCGCGAACGTGGCCGGCGGATCCGGCGCCGGCATGGGTGCCGCTCCCCTGCTCGCGGTCAGCCGCGCTGAGTTCCTGCAGGTCCTCGAGGTCAACCTCGTCGGCACCTGGCTCGTCAGCCGAACCTGTGCCGAGGTGATGATCGAGCACGGCACCGGAGGACGGATCGTGAACACCTCTTCACAGGCCGGCAAGGTCGGTTGGCCGCTGATCGGCGCCTACTCGGCTGCGAAGGCCGGCGTGATCAGCCTCACCCAGGTGATGGCCAAGGAGTGGGCCGGCTCCGACATCCGCGTCAACGCCGTCTGTCCGGGGACGGTCGACACCGATCTGCTCAACCCCGGCGACCTGTTCGTCCAGCTCATGGACGCAGCGCAACCCGGTGGCTTCCAAGGCTGGGTGGATCGTGAGATCCCCCTCGGACGGATGCAGCGAGCCAGCGAGGTGGCATCGGTGATCGCGTTCCTGATGTCCGACGACGCGTCCTACGTGACCGGCGAGGCGGTCAACGTGTCCGGAGGCCAGACGATGGCGTGAGCCCTGCCCCGCTCAAGTCCAGCAGGCCGTCACGCGCCAGCGCAGCGAGCGCGGTCGCCGCCTCCGATGACACGTCGGGCAGCACTTCGGGCTGGAACCACCGGGTCTCGACGATCTCTGCCGAGGTGGGCCCGACCTCGTCGAGCCGAGCGTCCCTGCACGGCCGGGCGAGGAACACCACGTCGACGCGTCGACGTCGCGGTTCGACGACGACACGTGGCGACCCGACGAGCTCGACTGCCAGGTTCACCTCCTCCATCGTCTCTCGCACCGCTGCGACATCGGGATCCTCACGGCGCTTCACCAACCCCCCGGGGAGGCCCCAGCGGTCGATGTAGGAGTGCTGCACCAGGAGGATCGCGCCGTCGTCGCGACGCACGATGCAGATCGCCCCGATGGTGTACTTCGGTGTGCCCGACCACACGATGAATCGACGCAACGGCGGCGGCAGCACCTGGAACAGGCGCAGCAGGATGCGCTCCACAGCGACGATCACCTCGTCAGGGTAGGGCGGCCGCAGCAGCAGAGCCGACGACTGGTGCGACCCGGTTCACGAGCTGATCGACCGCCGACGTTCGATCATCTCCTCGAAGAGCTCCGGCGTGGCAGCAGACACCGGCGTTCGACGGACGCCGTGGCCGAGCTCGTCCAGGGGCCGACCCTCGAGGTCTGCGACCACACCTCCGGCCTCCATGATGAGCAGCGAACCACCGAGGTAGTCCCAGGGCCCCAGCGCATCTGACGCG
>JAFDWA010000223.1 GCA_018268735.1 Actinomycetota bacterium
CGCGAGCTGCGGGGTGACCGCACGCAGCGACAGCTCGTGGACGTCACCCGCGTTGATGCCGCCCACCAGCGGACCGACGACGCGGTCGACGAGCTCCCGTCCGTAGTGCGCCGACAGGAACGAGCCGATGCTGACGTCCCCGTCCGGCGCCGGCGCCGCGGAGTGCAGCTCATCGGCTGCTGTGGCGACCGCGTCCGGGGACAGGATGGCGGTCGCTGCGAGGTCCTCGGCGTCGAGGGGGACGCCGAGCACCTGCCGGGTCGGCAGCCAGCGCAGCTCGCCCGACGCGTCTGGCGTTCCGGACCCGCGTTGCGCGGGCACCCAGACCTTCGCACGTCCGAGCGAGGGCGAGGTGAGCTCGTCCGCGAGGCCCAGCTCGACGCACAGGTCGACCGCCTCGGGCTCCCGTGCGAGGAAGTTGTCGGCCCCCTCGTCGACGGTGAGCGGACCCGTCGGCAGGTCGAGCGTCGAGGTGCGGACCTTTCCGCCGACGCGTGGTCCCGCTTCGAGCACCGTCACCGTGACGTCGGCGTCGGTGCTCGCCTCCCATGCAGCCGCCAGTCCGGTCACGCCGCCACCGACGACGACCACGTGACGTGTCATGCGCTGCTCCCGTGTTCGACGGTGGAGGCGATCCGACCTGCGAGCGCCGACATCACAGACGGGTCGTCGTCGACGACGCGGGTCCGGCCGAACGCCAGGCCGACCTCCGCGGCGACGCCTGCTGCCTCGACGTCGAGGTCGTAGCGGACCTCGAGGTTCTCCGATGTGAAGCCCTGCGGGACGACCAGGATGCCGTCGGCGCGTCCGGTCCCGGCCAGGTCGCGGACGATCTGCACCACGTCGGGTCCGCGCCAGCGATCCGCTGTCCGTCCGGCCGACTGCCAACCGAGGCCCCAGCCCGCCCACGGCGACAGGCCGACCGACCGTGCGATCGCCTCGGCCGATGCACGCAGCTCGTCGGGGTAGGGGTCTCCGACGAGCAGGCGTTCGGGCAGCGAGTGCGCCGTGAGGACCACCTTGGTCCGCTCCGGCAGCCCCGCCAGCGCCTCGCGCACCGCCGCGGCCTGGAACTCGACCAGCTCGGGCAGCAGGTGCCAGTGCCGGACTCCGCCGAAGGCCACGCCCCGTGCTGATGCAGCGTCCCGGGCGCGGTCGAAGTAGGTGCCGATGCCGGCATCGGACCAGTGGGGCGCGAGCACGACGCCCACGATCCGTCCGACGCCCGCGTCGCACAGCTCGTCGACGCCGTCCTCGACGAACGGCGCAGCGTGCTTCTGGCCGAGCGTCGTCACGAACCCGCCCGGGTGCATCCCCTCGAGCCCGGCCCCGATGGCCCGGACCTGCGCACGGGTGCGCTCCGCCATCGGGGAGGTCCCCCCGATCGTGTCGTAGCGACGGATCAGGTCGGCGAGCTGGTCGGCCCCGGGCGGCCGACCGTGGCGGATGTGGGTGTAGTACGCCTCGACGTCGTCGGGCGATGCCGGCGTGCCGTACGCCATGACCAGCACCCCGACGGTCATCCCGGGCTCCCGACCGTCGCGGGTGTCCCCGGCGTCCAGGAGTGGACGTGGGCCACGAGGCGCTCCAGCACCTCCGGGTCCGTCTCCGGCAGCACGCCGTGGCCGAGGTTGAACACGTGCGCCGAGCCGCCGCCCCTGGACAGCACGTCGTCGGCAGCGTCTCGTGTGACGTCCCACCCGGCGGCGACCAGCGCCGGATCGAGGTTGCCCTGCAGCACCGTGCCCGGCGGCACGCGCGTCCGAGCGGCGTCGAGGGGCGTCCGCCAGTCCACCCCGACCACGTCCGCGCCGGCTGCAGCCATCGAGCCGAGCAGCTCGCCGGTCGAGACGCCGAAGTGGATCCGGGCGACGCCCATGTCGCCGGCGGCTGCCAGCACCTTGGTGCTGGCGGGCAGCACGAAGCGGTCGTAGTCCTGCGGCGACAGCGCGCCCGCCCAGGAGTCGAAGAGCTGCACCGCTGCGGCGCCGTTGTCGACCTGCGAGCGCAGCGACTCGATCGCGAGGTCGGCAAGGCGGTCCAGGAGGTCGTGCCACAGGGCCTCGTCGGTGCGCATGAGGGCCTTCGTGTGCACGTAGGTGCGTGACGGCCGACCCTCGATCAGGTAGCTCGCAACCGTGAACGGCGCCCCGGCGAAGGCGATGAGCGGCACGTCCAGGTCGCGCACCAGGTTGCGGACGGTCTCGATCACGTACGGGGTGTCGGCAGCGGCGTCGAGCGGTCGCAGGCGCTCGAGGTCGGAGCGCTCGCGGAACGGGTGCTCGACGACGGGCCCGACGCCCTGGGCGATGTCGACGCCGAACCCGATCGCGTGGGTCGGCGTCATGATGTCGGAGTAGAGGATCGCCGCATCGACGCCGTAGCGCCGCACTGGCTGCAGGGTGATCTCCGTGGCGAGCTCCGGATCGGCGATGGCCCGCAGGATCGTGCCGGTTCCGCGGATCGCGCGGTACTCGGGCAGCGAACGGCCGGCCTGGCGCATGAACCACACGGGTGTGCGCGTCGCCGGCAGGCCCCGACATGTCCGGATGAACGCGGAGTCGGCGTGCAGGTCAGCTCCAGGATCCGACATGCGGTGAGTCAACCACGGCACACGACGTCGACCCCAACGGTGACCGCACGTCCACGACACCTGCTCCGGGGTTCGGCTTCGACGTGCGGTCGTCGGGCAGGGTCGTCCCGGCTCGGCAGCGGATCGCCGGTCCGGTCCGAAAACTGGCCAGGGCGGAGGGGGGCGACCTCCACCCTGGCCACGTCCGGCCTCTCCCAGGGGCGGCCGTCGTTGACAGAGGTTCCCACGACAGCGGGGCACCGGTGGCGCCTGAATGCCGTTTGGTGATCTGGTTTGCTCGCCGTTGGCGAGCGTTCTCTCGCTAAGGTGCTTCGTGCCCGGAAGCCGTTGCATCCGGAGCGATGCTGGCTTCGGCAGGATCGTGGCTTCGGCGGGATGCTGACTCCAGAGGAAGGAGGACCAGCGTGGAGGAGGAGTCGTCGACCGTCGGTGGCGCGGCACCGGGGTCGTCGCGGCCCCGGGTCGCGAGGGGGAGCGCTCGGCCGCTGGTGCACGATGCGGTCGATCGGCTGCTCACCGGCGTCACGCTCGACGACCTCACCGCGTTCCTCACCGTCAACCGCCTTGCCGAGGAGTCGGGGCTGTCGACCGGGGCGATCTACTCCGCCTACCAGCCGTCGGACGGGCACGGCGATCGCCGGCGCAGCGCGCCCCAGACCGCCGCCCGCGAGGTGTTCCTCTCGTTTCCGTCGTCAGGCGACGGCTTGTCCATCGAGATCCTTGCTGCGATGAAGCACGTGGTTCTCCACGGTTCGACAGACCGCGAGATCATCGAGACCCTCACCGGCATCATCGGCTCGCACGTCGAGGCGTCCGCACGCGGCGAGTCGGGCTGGGACTACACCCACTTCGCGCTCTCGCTCGCAGTGGCGCTCAACGACCGCGAGGTGCGCGAGCGGCTGAGCGCCTCATACGAGGAGATCCACGCCGGCTACGTGGAGCTCGTGACGGTGATCCTCGACCTGACCGAGCGCGTCCCCATCGACGGGCTCTCGGTGATGGACCTCACCTGGATGGTGGTCGACGTCGCGGACGCCGGCGCGCTGCGTGTCCGGGCCGGCCCGGACACGCAGGACGGGATGGTGGCTCGCATGATGCAGGTCGTGTTCGCCGCGACCACCCGACGGCGTGACGACGACGATGACGACGCGCTGCGTCGCTTCGCGTTCGGTGCCGTCGTCGCCACCGACGACGAGCGGTCCCGGATCGCCGACGCGGTCCGCCGGATCGCCGCGCGGTCCGGTTGGGGCGAGGTCACGCTGACCAGGGTCGCGAACCTGGCCGGCGTCGACCGCTCGGCGCTGGTGTC
>JAFDWA010000224.1 GCA_018268735.1 Actinomycetota bacterium
TCACCTACATCGGCAACGCGAGAGAGCAGACGCGGGACTTCGTCGAGCGCGTCGGCGAGCTCGCAGCTCGTCACCCCGACGCCGTCGCCTACCGAGGAGAACCCGTCCTGTGAGCGAACGTCCGGCGATCCCGCTCCCGCACCTGCACCGCGGCAAGGTCCGCGACCTCTACGACGCGGGCGAGGGACGCCTGCTCCTCGTCGCGTCGGACCGGATCAGCGCGTTCGACGTCGTGATGGACGAGCCGGTTCCGGACAAGGGACGGGTCCTCACCGCCATGTCCGCCCACTGGTTCGCCGAGGTCGGCGACGTCGTCGGCAACCACCTGCTGTCGACCGACCTCGCTGCGCTGCCTGCCGAGGCGCGTCTCGACGGGTTGGCCGGCCGCGTCATGTTGTGCCGCCGAGCCGAGATGCTGCCGGTCGAGTGCATCGTCCGTGGCCATGTCGCCGGATCCGCATGGAAGGAGTACCGCGACCGGGGCACGATCCACGGCATGGCAGCTCCGGCGGGCCTCGTCGAAGCCGATCGCCTGCCGGAGCCCATCTTCACGCCGTCGACCAAGGCAGCGGTTGGCGACCACGACGAGAACATCTCCTTCGACCGGGCGGTCGAGATCCTCGGCGGCGATGTCGCCGAACGGGCACGGGAGGTCAGCCTCGCGATCTTCCGGCGAGCTTCCGAGCGCGCCGAGGCGGCGGGCTTCCTGCTCGCCGACACGAAGTTCGAGCTCGGCTGGGTCGGGACCGTCGACGGGTCGGCGGAGCTCATCCTGGCCGACGAGGTGCTCACGCCCGACTCGTCCAGGTACTGGCTCGCGAGCGACTGGAGCCCGGGCTCGACACCCCAGGGCTTCGACAAGCAGCCCCTGCGCGACCACCTCGAGGCGCTCGACTGGGACAAGCGACCACCCCCTCCGACCCTGCCCGTCGAGGTCGTCGAGGCCACCGCGCGGCGCTACCGGGAGGCCTACGAGCGGATCTGCGGCCGCTCCCTCGACGACTGGCCGGGCGGAGCGGTCGGGACATGAGGGGGCTCCGTCGACGGTGTGGGAGAGTGGGGACATGATCTTCGACGTGATCGTGGAGGTGCGGCTCCGGCCGGGCATCGCAGATCCCCAGGGCGCGACGATCGAGCGTGCGCTGCCGGCACTCGGCTTCGAGGGCGTGTCCGGCGTCGGGGTCGGCAAGTCGATCCGGTTCCAGGTGGAGGCAGCGGACCGGGTCGCGGCGGCCGGGCTCGTCGACGACCTCTGCCACCGGTTCCTGACGAACCCGGTCATCGAGGACTCGTTCGTGACCATCGTCGAGCCGGTGATGGAAGGAGCCTGATCGATGGGTCCGACCGTTGCGGTCGTCTGCTTCCCGGGAACGAACTGCGAGCTCGACGTGGTCGAAGCCGTGCGGTCGCTGGGCGGTGAGGCGCACGTCGTGTTCCACGACCATCGTGACGTGGATCACGTCGAAGCCGTCGTGATCGCCGGTGGCTTCGCCCACGGCGACTACCTGCGTCCAGGTGCGATCGCCCGCTTCTCACCGATCATGGACGCGGTCGGTGCCTTCGCGGAATCCGGTGGACCGGTCGTGGGGATCTGCAACGGCTTCCAGGTCCTGACAGAGGCGCACCTCCTGCCCGGTGCGTTGCAGAAGAACGCGGGTCTGAAGTTCCGCTGCGAGGAGGTGGAGCTGGTCGTGGCGAGCACGCGATCGGTGCTCACCTCGCAGGCGACGCTCGGACAGCGGCTCCGCATCCCGATCAACCACTTCGAGGGCAACTACACCTGTTCGGACGAGACGCTGGCGGAGCTCCGTGAGCAGGATCGGATCGTCCTGCGCTATGCGCAGAACCCGAACGGATCCATCGACGACATCGCCGGGATCTGCAACGAGTCCGGCAACGTGGTCGGGCTCATGCCGCACCCGGAGCGGGCGTCGCACACGCTGCTCGGGTCCACCGACGGCAGGGTGCTGCTGTCATCGCTGCTGCACGCGGCGGGCGCACGTCTGCAGCCGGCCGGCTGACCGGACCGGCTGCAGACGGAGGTCGCCTGGTCTGCTCAGCGGGTCCGGCGGATCCCGGCTGCGCTCAGCACCGCCGACGGGACGCCCACCTTGCGCCATGCGCCATAGGAGATCCCCTTGCGCTCGCTGTACGCGGCTGCTGAGGCGACGAACGCCTTCTCGAGGGCGACCATGTCGACGTCGACCTTGGTCTCCATCGATGCGAGCTCCTGGCTCAGGTCGATCTGCTCCTGGGTGAGCGCGAGTCGCTTCATCGGATCGGATGTGGCGTCCAACTCCGCGGCGACCGTGCTCAGGCGCTGATTGATCGAATCGGCGGTTCGCTTCCGACCACGCTTCGGCCGGGTCAACTCGAGGCCGTCAAGGTAGTTCTTGACAGCTCGAGCCTCGGCGCGACCGGTTGCCATTGCTGCCTTGTGCTCAGGTGAGACCACCCGCTTCTTGGATTTGGTAGAGGTTGCCATGTCGGAGATTCCACACGAATCTCACGTCGATCACAAGTCGTGATGGAGATCATCGACTTGTGAACAATTCCACCTCTCCGATCGAATGCGATTCAACGTGTCGACCGCGGCACTGCATCAGGGCTTCGGCCGCTCCAGGTGCGGCCGGGTAGGTTGCTGTGCATGTCCTCCGTGTCCGACGAGCCCACGCACCGCGCCCTCGGCCTCACCGACGACGAGTACGCACGGATCGAAGAGATCCTCGGGCGTGAGCCGAACCACCTGGAGCTCGCGATGTACTCGGTCATGTGGTCCGAGCACTGCTCCTACAAGAGCTCGCGCATCCACCTGCGTCGCTTCCCGACCGAGGCGCCATGGGTGCTCGTCGGCCCGGGCGAGGGTGCCGGCGTGGTGGACGTCGGCGACGGCATCGCTGCAGCGCTGCGCATCGAGAGCCACAACCACCCCTCCGCGATCGAGCCGTACCAGGGGGCGGCCACCGGGGTCGGCGGAATCCTGCGCGACATCTTCTCCGTCGGTGCCCGGCCGATCGCGGTCATGGATCCGCTCCGCTTCGGGCCGCTCGACGACGCGAGGTCGCGCTGGATCGCCGAGGGCGTCGTGTCGGGCATCTCGGGCTACGGCAACTCCGTCGGGGTGCCGACCCTCGGCGGAGAGACCGTCTTCGATCCGACCTACTCGGGCAACCCGCTCGTGAACGTGCTCTGCCTGGGCCTGATGCCGACGGAGCGACTCGTCCTCGGCCGCGCCGAGGGCGTGGGCAACCTGGCGGTGCTCCTCGGTTCGAGCACCGGTCGGGATGGCATCGGCGGGGTGTCGGTGCTCGCGAGCGCCGGGTTCGGTGACGAGGCCGATGACGCCGACAAGCGGCCCAGCGTCCAGGTCGGCGACCCCTACGAGGAGAAGCGACTGATCGAGGCGTGCCTCGACCTGCTCGACCGCGACCTCGCGGTCGGCGTGCAGGACCTCGGCGGCGCCGGCATCACGTGCGCCACCTCCGAGACAGCTGCCAAGGGCGGCGCGGGGATGGACGTGCTCGTCGGCGCCGTTCCCCGACGCGAGCCGCACATGGCGCCCTTCGAGGTCATGACCTCGGAGTCCCAGGAGCGGATGCTCGCGATCGTCGAGCCCTCCAAGCTGGACGAGGTCCTGGCGATCGCCGCTCGATGGGAGGTGCGCGCTGCGGTGATCGGCGAGGTCACCGGGACCGGACGGCTCCGTGTCGTCGACGGCGGCGAGATCCTGGCCGACGTCCCGGCGAAGTCGCTCGAAGAGGACGCGCCGCTCTACGACCGACCCCGCCACCCGCCGGCGGACCTGGAGGAGCGCCGAGCCGGCTCGGCGAACGCCCTGCCTGCACCGGAGGACCCTGCGGCGGATCTGGTCGAGCTGCTGTGCGACACGTCATGGG
>JAFDWA010000225.1 GCA_018268735.1 Actinomycetota bacterium
CGGTCAACTGGATGAACACGTCCTCGAGGGTCGGCTCGTCGATCGAGAGGTCCGAGATCGTGAACCCGGCCTGCTCAGCCGCGGACAGGACCGAGGGCAGGACCCCTTGGACGCGGTCGACGCCGAGGAGCAGCTTGTCGAGCACGAGGTCGGATGACACCGCACCGGGGACCCGCTCGAGGAGCGCGCGGCCGAGCACCTCGAGATCGCCCGCAGCGGTGACGGTCACGATCGTGTCGGAGCCGACGGAGCGCTTCAGGCCCGTGGGCGTGTCGAGGGACAGGATGCGGCCCTGGTCGATGATCGCGAGGCGGTCGCAGAGGTCGTCGGCCTCCTCCATGTAGTGGGTGGTCAGGATGATCGTCTGACCCTCGACGTGCAGCTCCCGCAGGATCTCCCACAGCGCGATGCGGCTCTGCGGGTCGAGGCCGGCGGTCGGCTCGTCGAGGAACAGCACCGCCGGGCGGTGCATGACCGCCCGTGCCGCCATGAGCCGCTGTGCCATCCCACCCGACAGCGCCATGACCGGCGCGCCGGCCCGCTCGGACAGCCGGAACCGCTGCAGCAGGCGGTCCGACTCCGCTCGTGCGGTCCGCCGGTTCATCCCGAAGAAGCGTCCGTGGAAGTAGAGGTTCTCCCTCACGGTCATCGCCCGGTCGAGCGTGTTCGACTGAGGAACGACGCCGATCACCCTCTTGGCGTGCGCCGGATGCCGCCACACGTCGATGCCGTCGACGAGGGCTCGACCGGAGCTCGGTCGAACTCTGGTCGTCAACATCCCCGCTGTCGTCGACTTGCCCGCACCGTTCGGGCCGAGGAGGCCGAAGATCTCGCCCCGACGGATCTCGAGGTTCAAGTCGGTGACCGCGTGGATGTCGCCCGGATACACCTTGGTCAGGTGGTCGGTCACCGCGACGACGTCGGTGCTGCTCAGATCGCTCTTCACCGGGTTCGGAGGATAGGACCTGCGACCTCCGCCGGCGCGCCAGGCGTCACCACGGCCGTCGTCGCGACCGGGTCATGTGGTCGCTGGGACCCCGGCGTCGGCGTGCGTGCGGGCACGTGGCAGCCGGACGGCGAGCACGCCGAAGCCGACGAGGAGCACTGCGCCGAGCGCCAGGGCCAGGTTGGAGCGCACCACCGAGACGAGCTCGCCGACGCTCGGCACCACCCAGCGCACGCGCTGCAACGTGGATCGGGCCGACGCCTCCCAGGTCTCGGACGTGTCGTTCGCGTCGCCGCGGGTCGTGATGGTCAGCGTGTCGCCGGAGCGATGGGAGGCGACGATGCGATGGGTGACCGGCTCGTGTCCGTCACGCCCGGGCCGGGTCACGACGTCGCCGGGGCGGAGGTCGGCCGACGGGACCGACTCGCTGATGACGACGGAGCCCTGGGTGATCGTCGGTGTCATGGACGCGCTGCGGACGACCGCGACCTGCAGTCCGAGCATCGCTGCGCCGAGCACGGCGAGGAGCCCGAAGGACAACAGGAGTGCCAGGCCGATGCCGAGCGCGTCGCCGACGCGCGTGGACATCGACCTGGTGGGGGAGGTCGCGGTGGCACGGGCGGATGCAGCGCCAGGTCGGGTGCGGTCGTTGACGGGTCCCGGTGCGGTGTCGCGGTCGAGGGTCGCGCTGCGCAGCAGCTGCGCTGACCACGCTGCCAACGCGTCGTCGCCGTCCACGACGCGTGTCGGGTCGGCCACCTCGGTGGGTCGTGTCGCGAGGATCGACAGGCCGAGAACCTGTCGACCGGGTGCGTCGCGACGCCACATCACCTGTGCGTCGAGCTCGGCCGTGGTGCCGTCGTCGAGATCCACCTGGACGGTGACAGCGTCATCGGGTCGGGCAGCATCGTCGTGACCGACCTCCAGAGAGACCGCCATGCCGGAGGGCGAGCCGTCGAGGAGTCGACCCCGATCGCCTCCGACGCGCACCGGCAACGACATCGGGATCCGGAACGTGGTGCGCTCCCAGCCGCGTTGGGCGAGGACCTGGATGCACAGCCCCCACAGCACCACCAGCGTCAGGAGGGCTGCGAGCACGGCAGGCACGGTCATCCGGGCGTCCGGTGGGTGGTCGATGAGCGATGTCGCGAGCACGGTCACGGTGAGCACGGCAGCCCACAGCAGCGGCCGCACCGACACGCGTCGTGGGCCAGGGCGCACCCGAGCGGTGATGGCGGACGGCAGCGCTGCGATCGATCCAGGGATCCGATCGATGCTGGAGCGGAGGTCGCTGGAGGGTCGCAGGCGCATGCCGAGCGAACGCCGGAGTCCGAACCACCTGAGCGTGAGGACACCCGCCAGCCATGCCGGCGCGACGCCGTGCGCCATCCGGAACGGCAGCTCTCCGGACACGGTGCCGATGAGCAGCACCGCGAGCCAGATGGGCAGCACCCAGGCGAACGACTCACGCGCGACGACGAGCGCTGCGAGCAGCCGGGCGATGCCGTGCTCGGTCCGTGCCGCAGCGGCGGCGTCGGCGGCGGCGCCGCGTTGCTGCGCGAACGAGTCCGGCCAGAACGTGCGGGCACTCGCCGGGACGGCGACGAGGGCGACCACGTCGTCGACGACCACCGGTGCGGCGCCGTCTGCCAGCCGTGCACGCAGCCACGTGCCCCGCGGTCGCCGGCTCGGGAAGCCGTTGTCCCGGAGGGCTTCGGTCCGAACGAGCGTCGCGTTGGGCTCCCAGAGCGCGAGGCCGCTGGCGCTGGCACGCGCGCGGAGCCCGGCGCTGACCCGTCCGCCGGTGTCGGCCGCGAAGTTGTCGCGGTTGAACGGCCGGGTCCGACCGACGACCCACGGGTGGTTCCGGTCGAGATGTCGGGCGGCGGCCCGGCAACCCTCCACGGCGGGGACCGCCCGTGCCGACAGGAGCAGGACGGCATCGGTGTGGATGTCGTCGAGGGCCGCCGTGAGTGCGTCGGCGACGGTGGCGCCGCCCACGATCGGGACATCGAGGTCCTCGACGGCGGTGCCCCGGCCCGTGGTGGTGAGCACGATGCACGGGCCGGTCTGGTGGGCCAGCGAGACGCAATGGCGTTGCAGGTCACCGGGCTCGTCGCCGATGACGACGATCGTGGTGACGCTCCCGTCGGTGCGGTCGCTGCGTCGTCGGGCGCGCCGGCCGTCGATCCGTCGGCTGGGGGCGTCGTCGGCTCCCGGGGCTCGCCGGAGCATCGCTCGGGTGAGGAGGTCGATCAGCACTCCGGCGCTGCCGAGCACGATGGCGACGGCGACGAGGACCGTGACCGGCCAACGACCCTCTCGGGTGAGCAACGGCAACCAGATGACGAGGACGCCGGTGCCGAGCACCGACAGGACCTCGGCGAGGGTCGCTGCCCGCTCCGAGGTGCCCTGTCGGTGGTCGTCGACGGTCATCGGTGCGCCATCCGCTGTGGTGTGTCGACGTGGTGGTGGTTCAGCCGTCGCCGTGGAAGACGCCGGCCGACCGCGACCGGCGTCGGTCGACGAGCACAGCGGTCACGCCGGCGAGGAGGAGGAGCGCACCGAGGATCACGAGCGGGAGCGATGTCGAGCCGGTGAAGGCGAGACCCGAACCCTTCGAGGTGGTGCTGCTCTCGACCCTGGTGTTGTCGTCCGGGGTGATCGAGGTGGCCACCACCGTGGTCCCCTCGACCTCGGCCGTCGTCGTGCTCTCGGTCGGCAGAGTCGTCGAGGAGGTCGGGGACACGGTGCTCGACGTGGTGCTGCTCGGGGTCGTGGAGCTCGTGGTGCTCGACGTGGAGCTCGACGTGGTGCTGCTCGGGGTCGTGGAGCTCGTGGTGCTCGACGGTGTGGTCGTGCTGGTCGTCGTCGTGCTGGTCGTCGTCGTGCTGGTGGTGGAGGAGGAGGTCGTGGTCGAGCTGGTGGTGCTCGACGGCGT
>JAFDWA010000226.1 GCA_018268735.1 Actinomycetota bacterium
CGTGCCGGCGCCGATCGCGGCGCGGATCCTGCGGCCCCTCAGCCCTGCTGGCGCAGCAGAGCTCGACCGGATCGTTCACGTCCCGGTCGTGTTCACGACGCTCGCGTTCCGACGCGACGGGCTGGCAGTGGACCTCGACGCGTCCGGGGTGCTCATCCCCCGCGACGCCGGCCTGCTCGCCACGGCGATCTCGTTCGGATCGTTGAAGTGGCCGCAGTGGGACGACGGCGTCCACCTGATCCTGCGGATCGCGGCCGGTCATCGCCACGACGACCGTCCGGCCCGGATGGACGACGAGGAGCTCGTCGGTGCGTTGCGCGCCGACCTGGCGACGGTGCTCGGCATCTCCGCGGAGCCGGCCGCGTCGCGGGTGAGCCGCTGGTCGCCGGGCTTCGCGCAGTACCGGGTCGGCCACCTCGACCTGGTCGAGCGGGTGCACGCCGCACTCGCCGCGGATGCACCCGCCGTGCGGGTCGCCGGCGGCGACCTCGGTGGCCTCGGCCTGCCCGCGTGCATCCGCCAGGGTCGCGCCGCGGTCCGGTCCCTCCTGGCCTGAGCCCGCCCCCCGGTTCAGCGCCTCTGGCCGATCGCCTGCAGGTAGGCGACGATCGAGCTCACCTGTGCGTCGGTCAGGTCACGTTCGGGCATGATCGGCCGGAACCCGTCGACGACCTGAGCCGACGGGTCCTCGATCGAGCGCCGCAGGTAGGTCTCGTCCGCGGTCACGGTGCGTCCGCCCTCGAGGCGGACCTTCGAGCCAGCGAGGCCCTGGAACGTGGGTCCGACACCGTCGCTGCCGTCCACGGTGTGACACGTCGTGCAGCCCAGGTCCCGGACCGTCTCCTGACCCGCAGCCGCGGCACCGGTGAGCCGCACGGTCGTGGTCGTCGCACCGTCCGACGAGCTGCATGCAGCCAGGAGGACCGTCAGGAGCGCGACCACCAGGACGACGAGACCGGCGAGGGTCCCGGCGGACGGATGACCGGTCGACATGCGAGCGCTCGACGCACGAGCGGTCGAGTCGTTCGCACCCATGACCCCGAGTCTGCCAGCCCACGACCGGGCTCGGGCCCCGGTCCGTGCGATGATGCCCCGCCGTGGGAACGCCGCCGACCGAGCAGCCTGGCGAGCAGCCGGGCGAGCAGCCGATCGACGACGACGCCACGTCACCCGAGACGACACCTCCACCGCGTCGACGCCTGCTCGACGCGACGATGGCGATCGCAGCGGGGCTCTGCATCTGCTTCGCGCTGCCGCCGTGGGGGTGGTGGCCGCTCGCACCGATCGGCGTCGCCATCTGGCTGCACGTGCTGGCAGACCGGCCGCCGCGTCGACGGGCAGCGCTGAGCTGGCTCGTCGGGGTTGCCTGGTTCGGACCGTCCACGCTGTGGATGGCGGAGCTCACCCTCCCCGGCTACGTCGTCGGCGTGCTGGTCGCCTGGGGTGGCATGGTCGCTGCCGTCGGAGCGCTGTGCCCGGGAGATCGACGCCGGATCATCGCTCTGCCGGCGCTGCTGGTCGGCTTCGAGTGGTTCCACACCCATGCCCCGTTCGGCGGCGTGCCCCTGTCCCTGCTGGCCACCACCCAGACGCGGGCACCGCTGCTGCCGATCGCCCGCCTCGGCGGCGTCCTCCTGGTCGGCCTCGCCGTGTCGACCATCGGCGCCGCGGTCCACCTGCTCGCCGGACGTCGGTGGGCCCCTGGCGCAGCGGCAGCGCTCGCAGTCGTCGCCATCGCGGTGCTGGGCGCAGCCTGGCCGCTCGGAGCACCCGTCGCCCAGGTGCGCCTCGCCGGGGTGCAGGGCGGCGGGCCGCAGGGCACGCGCTTCACCGCGTCGGATGCTCCCGTCGTGCTCGCCCGGCACCTCGCGGCGACCCACACGATCACGGGTCCCGTCGACGTGGTCGTGTGGCCCGAGAACATCGTGAACATCGACCACCGGTTCATCGGCAGCCCCGAGGCGCAGCAGATCGCAGCGGAAGCCGACCGGCTCGACGCTCCGATCGTCGTCGGCGTGGTGGAGAGCGTCGGTGCGGCGCACTTCGTCAACTACGTCGTCGTCGTCCACCCCGACGGATCGGTGACCGACCGCTACGACAAGGTTCGACGGGTCCCCTTCGGGGAGTACGTGCCGATGCGCTGGCTGTTCACCCCCATTGCCGGCGCCACCCTCCCACCCAGGGATCAGGTGCCCGGCACGGGCCAGGCGGTGATCCGCACCGGACACGGGAAGATGGCGGTCGTCGTCTCGTGGGAGGTGTTCTTCGGACGCCGGGTCCGCGAAGGCGTCCGCGACGGCGGCCAGGTCGTGCTGAACCCCACCAACGGCTCGAGCTACTGGCTGACGCAGGTGCAGACCCAGCAGGTCGCAGCTTCGCAGCTCCGCGCCGTGGAATCCGGCCGCTGGGTGCTGCAGGTCGCCCCGACGGGCTTCTCCGCGTTCGTGGACCCCGACGGCGGCGTGCACGAGCGAACCGACGTCAGCGAGTCGGCGGTGATCGAGCGGACCGTCGCCCGTCTCGACGGCACGACGCCGGCCCAGGCGCTCGGCGACCTGCCGGCGCTCGTCCTCGCGGGCGCGGCGCTCGTGTGGACCTACGTGCTCGGACGCAGGATCAGACCTCGAGCAGGAGCGTGACCGGTCCGTCGTTGACGAGCGCGACGGCCATGTCGGTGCGGAACCTCCCCGCCTCGACGTGCGCGCCGAGGGACCCCAGCTCCACGCCGACCCGCTCGACGAGCGGTTCGGCCACCTCGGGTCCTGCGGCGGCGAGCCAGCTCGGACGACGGCCCCTGCGGGTGTCGCCGTAGAGGGTGAACTGGCTCACCACGAGCACCTCGGCAGCCTCCCCAGCCGAGGACCGGTCGGCCAGGGAGCGGTTCATGACGCCGTCGTCGTCGTCGAGCACCCGGAGGTTCCAGATCTTCGCCGCCAGCGCGACCGCACCGGCGACGTCGTCGTGGTGGGTCACACCGATGAGCGCGCACAGCCCCGGGCCGATCGCGCCGGTGACCTCCTCGACCCGTCGGCCGTCGGCGTCGGGTGGGTGCGACACCGTGACCGACGCCGAGCGCACCCGCTGGATCAACGCACGCATCGCGTCACCGCCACCGCTCGATCACCGACGTCACGACCCTCCAACCCCACGATCTCTCAGCCACGACCACTCACCGCAGGCTTGGTGACCACGGTACGTGACGGTCACTTGACCGTCGGGTCAATGCACGGCGAAGCTTGTCGATCATGCGTCACGACCCGGTCAGCTCGTCCCGGATCCCGCGGACGACAGGGTCGACACCGCACCTGAGCGGCAGCGCGACCGGCGCAGGGCGCGTCCCCGGCCCGGACGACCCGCTGCGGATCGCCTACCTCACCTACCGCGGCAAGCCCCACGTCGGTGGGCAGGGCGTCTACACGCGGCACCTCACCAAGGCGCTCGTCGACATGGGCCACCACGCCGAGGTGCTCTCCGGCCAGCCGTTCCCGATCGTCGACGATCGCGTCCCGCTCGTCGAGCTCCCCAGCCTGGACATCTACAACGACCACTTCCCGATGCGCATGCCGGGCATCTGGGAGCTGAAGGACCGCTGGGACTGGGCCGAGGTGACCGCGTTCTCCTCGGGCACCTTCCCCGAGCCGCTCGCATTCTCGCTCCGGGCATGGGATCACCTCCGCCGCCGCGCCGGCGAGTTCGACCTCGTCCAGGACAACCAGTGCCTCGGCTACGGGCTCCTCCTGATGGAACGCATGGGCCTTCCGGTGCTCGGCACGATCCACCACCCGATCACCGTCGACCGACGCCTCGAGATGGAGCACGCCGAGTCCGCCCGCCAGCGTTGGTCCAAGGCCCGCTGGTACGCCTTCACGAAGATGCAG
>JAFDWA010000227.1 GCA_018268735.1 Actinomycetota bacterium
GAGTGCGCGGTCGAGCACCAGCGCGATGGCCGTCGGCAACCCTGGACGCAACTGGGACACGGGTCGGGCAGCCTGGGTCATCTTCCGGTTGCACAGAGCGAGGATCCCGCCGGAGGTGTCGTGCGGGACGTCGCCGGTGAGCGACGCGTACAGCGTCGCCGCGAGCGCGTACTGGTCCGAGGCCGCCGACGGCGAGGGCCAGGCAGCCCCGAGCGCCACGCCGCACTGCTCGGGGGAGGCGAAGGAGGGCGTGCCCACCAACGTCCCGGCCATCGTCTGGTCGGCTGCGGTTCGGTCGAGGGTCGACGCTGGGCCGCCGGCGACGCCGAAGTCGGTGACCCGGACGACGCCCTCGGCGTCGAACATCACGTTCGCGGGCTTCAGGTCCCGGTGCAGGAGCCCGTTGCGGTGGACGTGGTGCAACGCGGATGCGGCTGCAAGCCCGACGACGATCACGTCCTCCACCGACAGCGAGCGTCCGCGATCCTCGAGCGTTCCTCCCGTGAGCGCCTCCATGACGAGGGCCCGGACGTCTCCCGCTTCACGGAAATCGTGCACGGTCACGACGTGGGGGTGCCGGAGCCCGGCGAGCAGCCGGGCTTCGCGACGGAAGCGTGCACGGTCCGCCTCGTCCACGGCCTTCAGCTCCTTGACCGCGACCTGCCGGCCGAGCTGGCGATGACGAGCCGCCCAGACCACGCCGAAGGATCCATGGCCGATCTCGGTCCCGAGCTCGTAGTCAGCCATGAGCGCGTCGAGCGCGGGGTTCCGGGTCATGTCATCACCTGGTGCCCGAAGTCGCGTCGTCCACGATGCGTCTCCCGATCGCTCAAGATGTTCGTGCCGATGCCACGTCACGATCAAGCCCGTCGTGCAGGGTCGGGACGGGTACAGGGTGGGGACGGGTGCAGGGTCGGGAAGGAGGCAGGGTCGGGACGGGTGCAGCAGCGTGTAGTTGCGCGCGACTATCCGCGTCTCGGCCCCCTGGCATGGCTAGGTTGCGCTGCAGTGGGTCGGCCCCGAGTCTCAGCGGAGCATCGCATCGCGACGGCGGTGCGGCTGCCGGAGTCGATCCATCGTGACCTGCAGCGGGTCGCGCACGACCGCGACGTGTCGGTGAACCGGCTCGTGACGAAGGCGATCGAGGAGTACCTCGATCGCCTCCCGGGTGTCGACGAGTCGTTGAGCACGGTGACGCCGCCGGCGAAGGATCGGCGGCCTGCGTGAGCACCGAGGCATCGGCTGATCGCCGAGGTCGGGATCGCGGCCCCACCTCGACCGCGAACTTCGGGTCGGGCCGTCGCGAAGGCCACGATGCCACCGCGTTCTACGACCGGTTCGTGGCACCCGAGATCTCGACGGACACGACGCTGCACCCGCCGGGCCTCGTCGACGTCGTCCACCGCCACGATGCCCGGGACATGTCGATGGTCCCCTCGGGCTCCGTCGCGCTGGTCGTCACGTCGCCGCCGTACTTCGCTGGCAAGCAGTACGAGGAGGAGCTCGGCGTCGGCGGGGTTCCGGCGGACTACCTCGAGTACCTGGACCTGCTCCGTGCCGTGTTCGCCGAGTGCAAGAGGGTGCTGGAGCCAGGGGGTCGCATCGCCGTCAACGTGGCCAACCTGGGCCGCCGCCCCTACCGATCCCTCTCAGGTGACGTCACGGCCATCCTCCAGGACCTCGGCCTGTTGCTGCGCGGCGAGGTCATCTGGGTCAAGGGTCGCGCCGCCGGCGGCTCGTGTGCTTGGGGTTCCTTCCAGCAGCCGACCAACCCGGTCCTCCGCGACGTCACCGAGCGCATCGTCGTCGCCGGCAAGGGTCGCTTCGACCGGGCGCTCACCGCTCGTCAACGCGCCGAGCGGGACCTGCCGTCGGTCGCGACCATCACCCGCGACGAGTTCATGGAGGCGACCACCGACGTGTGGGAGATCCCACCGGAACGTGCGACACGCGTGGGCCATCCGGCGCCGTTCCCCGTCGAGCTGCCGTTGCGGCTCATCGACCTCTACACCTACCGGGGCGACGTCGTCCTCGATCCGTTCATGGGGTCCGGCTCCACCGCTGTCGCGGCGGTCCGGAGCGGGCGGTCCTTCGTCGGCTTCGACCTCGACGCCGACTACGTGGCCATCGCGCAGCGGAGGGTCCAAGAGGAGCGCGATCGAGTTGCCCACGCGGTGCCGACCGTCGGGTCGGACGCCGTCGCCGCCATGGTCGCTGCCGGTCGTCAGGCCGTCGACGTGGCTGCGACGCTCGTTGCGGACTGCGGGTTCACCGACCTGCGACGGGGGGTGTCGCCGCGCGGGTTGGGCATCTCGCTCAGCATCGTGGCGATCGACGCGGACGGCCGAGAGTGGGCCTTCGACGTCTCGGGCGGGCTGACCGTGACGCGTTCGGGACTCCGGCGTGCCGACGTGCTGTGGCGTGCGATCGGCGCGGCAGCGGTCCTCCATGGGAGCGGATCAGCCATGCCGTTGGTCCTGATCAGCACCGATCTGCCGGCGCGCGGGACGGCGGGCGAGAAGGCGTTGCGGATGGTCACCGGTGCAGGTCGACCGGTGTTCGACGTCGTCGAGCTGCTGGACGACGCGGGGCGTGATCGTCTTCGTCGGCATGCGGCGGGAGGCGTCGCCACGTCGACGGTCGCGTGACGGAGGCACCCCCGATCGTCGCCGACCTCGGACCCGAACCGCTGCCGACCGCTCGGATCGCGTGTCACGTTCGCGGCGTCGAGCAGTCCCGTTCGTTGGTGTGTGGCACTGTCTGGCGACGACGACCGGAGGAGATCGAGATGCGCCGTGGACAGACGCCCGCTGGGGCACCGACCTGGATCGACCTGATGTCCGCCGACACGGACCGTGCCCGCACGTTCTACGGCGAGCTGCTCGGGTGGGAGTGCGGGGAGGCGAACCCGGAGATGGGGGGATACGCCAACTTCACCAGGGACGGCGTCCTGGTCGCCGGACTCCTGCAGAAGCAGGAGGCGACCCTGCCGGACTTCTGGTCGGTGTACCTCGAGGTGCCAGACGCCGCGGCAGCGGCCGCCGTGTGCGAGTCATCCGGTGGACAGCTGTTCCTCGGGCCGCAGGCGGTTGGGGACCTCGGAGCCATGGTCGTGGCAGGTGATGTCGGTGGTGCCGTCATCGGCATGTGGGAGTCGGGCACCCACACCGGCTTCGGCGTCGTCGAGGAGCCGGGCGCTGCGACGTGGTTCGAGCTGCTGACCCCGGCGTACGACGCGTCTCTCGACTTCTACCGCGAGGTGTTCGGGTGGACGGTCGAGACCATGAGCGACACGCCGGAGCTCCGATACTCCGTGCTGACGATCGACGGCATCCAGTACGCCGGCATCATGGACAGCGCCGGACACGCGGACGGGTCACCGCCGATGTGGAGCGTCTACCTGCAGGTGGAGTCGACCGATGCGTCGTGCACCGAGGTCGAATCGCTGGGTGGATCGATCGTCCGCCAGGCGGTGGACACGCCGTACGGACGCCTGGCCGGCTGCGCAGATCCGATGGGTGCGCCGTTCAACCTGATGCAGCCACCGGGCTGATCGGATCGATCCGTGCGGATCATCGCTGCGACAGCCGTTGCAACGACGGCCTTGCTGGTCGCTGCGTGCGGCGGTTCGGGTGGTGGACCGACCGCCCGTGACGCCCGACCGCAACGACGAGCCACCACCGGGGTCCAACCGGAGGGCACCTTCGCCGTCGGCATGGCCAGGCGGGATCTCGTCGATCGTTCCCGCCCGACGCCCGCCCATGGCGGCGCAGCCGGGTTGCCGGAGCGTGCGCTCCCGACCCTGATCCTCTACCCGGCGGTCGGTGCTCCCGGCGCTGCACCCGTCGAGGGGGC
>JAFDWA010000228.1 GCA_018268735.1 Actinomycetota bacterium
GGCTCGAAGACGCCGCCGAGCACGACTGCTCGGAGCTCGGGCAGGATCGACCGGTCGGCGAGGGTGCTGCAGGGGTTGGCACATCTCACGTCGATCCTGGCGCAGGACCCGTCGACGCCGGCCCAGCTGACGGCCGCGGCAGCGCAGCTCACGCAGCGGACCGGGGTCACGTGGTCCTCGGAGATGGTCGTCGCGCTCGCTGCATCGGCCTGCAACGACTGGGCGACCGATCCGTCGGACCCGGAGGCCCATCTCATCACCGAGGAGGGCTATCGGGCCTGGGCGAACGCGGCCGCACCGGCGCTCGGGATCACCACCGAGCAGGCCAGGACCGCGATCGACTCGCGGTTGTGGGGTCCGTTCCAACGCCTGTGCGAATGAGTGCCGCGCAGGTCGACCTGATCGGGTGGTCCCGACGGTCAGACCGGTGCGAGGGTGCGGGCCGAGACGCCGGGGGCCACGAGCGGCCAGCCGACCTCGCGCTCGAACGCGTGGCCGATGTCGAACAGCTCGGCGTCGCGGTGGTGCGGTGCGAGGACCTGCAGCCCGATCGGGAGGCCGTCCACCGTGCCGGCCGGGATCGACACAGCCGGGTTGCCGTAGATGTTCGAGATGATCGTCAGCCCACCCATCGTCACGAGGTCGGGGACGCGCTCGACGACGAGCTCGACGAGCCGGTTCGACAGGCGGGGGAACGCCCCGTTGCCGATCCGGACGCTGCCCATGACCCCACGGAAGGCGACCCTGGCGGCGCGTGACGCCTTGGCGCTGTCGAGGAACGTCGCGGTCGGACTCGACGTGGTCGCCTCAGCAGCGAAGGCCGGCCCTGGGTTGGTGGCCGAGATGATGTAGTCGACCTGGTCGAACGCCGTGGCCATCGCCTCGTTGGCCTGGAGTCGCTGGGACTCAGCGACGGCCGCGAGGTTCAGGTTGTAGCAGGCCTGCGCGAGCGTGAGTCCAAGGGCGATCTCGTCGGTGAGCTCGGCTGCGCAGGAGGGCCACCGGCGGTCGAGCTCGGCGAGCAGCGTCGAGAGGTTGCCCATGGCCCATTGGGCGGCGAGGTTCGGCAGGCCGAGTCGAAGGTCGACGACCTCCATGCCCGTGATCTCCACGAGCTTCGCCGCTTGTGCTCGGACCTCGTCCTCGACCCCCGGCTCGAGGCGGACGCCGGCGATCGACGGCAGGATCGCGACCTTGCGGCCCTTCAGGTCGCTGGAACCGAGGTCGCGCTCCCATCCACCCGGGTTCGGCAGGCTCGTCGGGTCCCGGTGGTCGACCCCGGCGCACACGTCGAAGTGGCGCGCCGCGTCGCGCACCGAGCGGGCGAGGCAGCCCATCACGACGGTGCCCGGCCGGGAGAAGGCGTGGGGGCCGCGCGACAGGCGGCCGAAGGTGCCCTTCATCCCGAACAGACCGGTGTAGCCGGCAGGGATGCGGATCGAGCCGCCGCCGTCGCCGCCGTTCGCGATCGAGACCAGCCCGCCGGCCACCGCGGCGGCGGACCCGCTCGACGAGCCGCCGACGGTTCGTCCGTGTCGCCAGGGGTTGTGGGTGACCCCGTTGAGCTTGGTCACGCTCACGTTGAGCCCGCCGAACTCCGAGGCAGTCGTCAGCCCGACGGGGTTGGCGCCCCCGTCGACGACGAAGCGACGCGTCGACTCGGAGGTGACCGTCGCGATCCGGTCCTTGAACACGAGCGACCCACCGGTGTCGGGCCAACCCTCCACCTGCTCGAGCTCCTTGATGCCGACCGGGACGCCGCCGAACGGCTTGGAGAGGTCGGCGGACTCCGCAGCGGCGAGCGCCCGCTCCGGGTCGAGGAACGAGAAGCAGTTCAGGTCGCTCGCCTCGATCGCGTCGAGCGTCGCCTGCAGCTCTTCGACCGGGGAGCGGTCCCCGGCACGGAAGGCGTCGACGAGCGAGCACGCATCGCCCAACCAGGGGCCGTCGGGGTTCGAGCTGCCGTCCACGGTCACCTTCTTGTCTGCCATGGCCGACATGCTCGCACAGGACCGAACGCCGTTCACCCCGAGGCGGGGGGTCGCCCGTCACCGTCGGGCGCACCGACTTGAATGGATCCATGCCGCGTCAGACAGATCTGTTCGAAGGTGGGTACGCACGGGAGGTCCTCGAGATCCCCGTCTCCCAGGAGCTGAGCGAGTCGTTCATGGCGTACTCGCTGTCGGTCATCACGTCTCGGGCGATCCCCGACGTGCGTGACGGGCTCAAGCCGGTGCAGCGCCGGATCCTCCACGCGATGGCCGACATGGGGATGCGTCCGGACCGACCGCATCGCAAGTGCGCGAACGTCGTGGGCGAGACGATGGGCAAGTACCACCCGCACGGCGACGGCGCGATCTACGACGCGCTCGTCCGCATGGGCCAGGTTTTCGGCCGGAACGTGACGCTGGTCGACCCCCACGGCAACTTCGGCTCGCTCGACGACCCGCCCGCCGCCTACCGCTACACCGAGTGCCGCCTCACCGAGGCGGCGATGGAGATGCTCGCGGAGATCGACGAGGACACCGTCGAGCTCCGCTCCACCTTCGACGGCGAGCGGGTCGAACCGCTGCACCTGCCGGCACGGCTGCCAAACCTGCTCGTCAACGGCACCTCGGGGATCGCAGTGGGCATGGCGACCAACATGGCGCCGCACAACCTCGCCGAGGTGTACGAGGCCATCAAGCTGGTGATGACGAAGCGGCGGCCGAAGCCGACCACTGCCGAGCTCATGGAGGTGCTGCACGGCCCGGACTTCCCCTCGGGCGGGATCGTCGTCGACGACGGCCTGGCCGAGGCCTACGAGACGGGACGTGGAACCGTCCGCGTGCGGGCCGTCGCCGAGATCGTCGATCTCACCCGCTCCCGGCAGGGGATCGTCGTGACAGAGCTGCCGTACCTCGTCGGCCCCGAACGGGTGGTCGCACGCATCCAGGAGCTGATGCGCACCGGGAAGCTCCCGCTCGTCACCGACGTCAAGAACACCTCGGACCGCCACACCGGGCTGCGCATCGAGGTCGAGCTGCGGCCGGGGGCGAACGCCCGTGCCGTGCTGACCGAGCTGCACCGGCTCACGCCGATGGAGGACACCTTCGGCATCAACAACGTCGTGCTCGTCGACGGCAACCCGCGCACGGTGGGGCTGTTCGAGCTGTGCCAGCACTACATCGACCACCGCCTCGACGTCGTGCGACGGCGGACCGGGTTCCGACTGGAGAAGGCGCGTCGTCGCCTCCACCTCGTCGAGGGGCTGTTGATCGCGCTCGACGCGATCGATCTCGTCGTGTCGATCATCCGCAGCTCGCAGGACGCCGCCGAGGCGCGGGATCGCCTGATGGCGGAGCTGTCGTTGAGCGAGGTGCAGGCGGTGCACATCCTCGACATGCAGCTGCGTCGCCTCACGGCGCTGGCCAAGCTGGAGCTCGAGGCCGAGGCCGGTGAGCTGCGCGGGCGCATCGACGACTTCGAGAAGATCCTCGCCTCTGATCGTCGCCAGCGCACGATCGTGCTGAGCGAGCTCGAGGAGATGGTCGGGAACTACGGCTGGGAGCGCCGCAGCCGGATCGTCGCACCCGACGCGCTCGACGACATCACCATCGAGGAGGCCGAGGCGGAGCAGGCGGCTGCGCGGACCGAGGAGCCGTGCGTCGTCGCTCGCAGCACCACTGGGATGATCGGCCGCGAACCGGTCGGTGGCCCCAAGGCCGCCACCCCCGGTCGTCACGACGTGCTGGCGGAGCGGGTGGCGACCACCACGCACTCGTCCCTGGCGGCGGTGACCTCTCGTGGCCGCGTGTTCCCGGTGTCGGTCGGGGCCGTTGCGGAGGTGACCGGGCGATCGCGGGGAGTC
>JAFDWA010000229.1 GCA_018268735.1 Actinomycetota bacterium
CGCCCGCCGTGGAGTCCGCCCGGACCGACAGGGTCGTCGGTGGTCGCGGCGTCCGGACCGGCCCGGCGAGTGGCTCCAGGTGCTGGCCGCAGCGGTGGCGGTCGGCGTGGTGGCCGTGGTCCCGCTCATCGCCCTGTTCGAGCGTTCGCTGCGACTGCCCGGCGGCGGCCACGGACTCGACCACTGGCGACACCTCGGTGAGGCTGCTGCCGGCACCGACCTGGGCGTGTCGCCGCTCGACGCCGTTGCCGTGTCGACGCTGTCCGCGCTGCTGGCGACCGCGTTCGCCGTGCTCGTCGGGGTTCCCGCCGCCCGGGTCGTCGCCCGACGCCCCGGAGGCCTCTCGGACCGGATCATGCTGGTGCCGCTCGGCGTATCGGCGACCACGATCGGTCTGGGGTTGCTGTTGGCCTTCGGTCGGCCGCCGGTCGACCTACGACGGTCCTGGTGGCTCGTCCCGGCAGCCCAGGCGCTGGTGGCGGTGCCGCTGCTGGTCCGGGCGGTCGCCGCAGCGTTGGCGGATCTGCCGCCGTCGGTCACCGACGTCGCCGCGACCCTCGGCGCGGGACCACGTCGTCGATGGTGGGGCGTCGAGCTGCCGATGGTCCGCGGCGCGGTGGTCGCCGGCGCCGGGCTCGCGTTCGTCGCCAGCCTCGGCGAGTTCGGCGCGACGGTGTTCCTGGCCCGTGCGGACCGCCCGACGGTGCCCGTCGCGATCGAACGGCTCATGTCGCGACCCGGGCCGGCGGGGTTCGGTCAGGCCATGGCGCTCAGCTGCGTCCTCGTCGTGATGTGCGGCGCCGTGCTGTTCGCCGTCGACCGGGGCGTCGACGCCTTCACCGGCAGCCGCTCGACGATGTCGTGATCGCCGCGGTGGGTCAGTCGCCGTGGAACCGCATCGGCCCGAGCAGGTGCGGGCGTTCGGTCACCCACGGCTCGTCATCCGTGCCGATCTCGGCGGTGATCATCGACTCGAGACGGCCACGGTAGAGCTCGACCAGCTCGGCGTTGGCGGGGTCCGCGGCCAGGTTGACGACCTCGTCGGGATCGCTCACCCGGTCGTAGAGCACGACGTCGTTGCGGGCGTGCAGCTCCTCGATCGATCCCGGACGGTTCGGTTCCAGCGGAGCGAAGTAGCGACCGAAGGAGTAGCGCTCGTCGGTGTAGCCGCGGAGGAAGCCGCGCTTGGTCCAGTCCGGTCGCAGGCGCCCGTCCATCATCTGCTCGACGGCGTCGGGCACGTCGAAGCGGCGCCAGAAGCCGGCATCGAGGGTCGTGATCGACTCGGTCGCGGTCAGCACCCCGTCACGGACTGCTTCGCCGGCCATCGCCGGCACCAGCGAGCGACCGGGCAGGTCCACGTCGGCGCCGGCCGGGTCGACGGGATCAACGTCGGCCATCTCCAACAGCGTCGGCAGCAGATCGACCGCGGAGGCCATGGCGTCGCTGCGGCTGCCGTGCGCCGCGGTGTCGTCGGGGTGGCTGATCACGAGCGGCACGTGGAAGTTCTCGTCGTAGACCAGGTTGGCCTTCTGCCGGAGCCCGTGCGAGCCGGCCATCTCGCCGTGGTCGGAGGTGAACACGACGACGGTCGACCCGGCCTGTCCGGATGCCTCCAACGCGTCCAGCACGACGCCGACGTGGCGGTCGACGTCTCGCAGGCAGTTCAGGTAGAAGTTCATCCCGTCGCGCCAGTGGTCCTCGACCGTCACCGGCCCGAACGTCACGTCGAGCACCTCGGCGTACTCCCGGACCGCCGGCGCCGCCCCGCCCAGGTCGTCGTCGACGTTGCTGGGCAGCTCGACGTCCCATCGCTGCCGGTACAGCGGAACGTCCGCCGGCGGAAGCACCTTCACGGCGTGGTCGAGCCCCGCCGGCATCGTCACGTCGCTGCGGCTGCCGTAGTCGAAGCTCATGATGTCGTGCGGGTTCACGAAGTTCACCGCGAGGAACCACGGCTGCTCGGCCGACACCACCGGCGCGCGGTCACGCAACCACTGCGCTGCGGCTCCGGCGATCACCGGGTCGACCTTGAGCCCTGCCCAGGCGCCGCCGTCGATGTCGCCCCAGTCGTTCCACTCGCTGAACCCGTACGGCTCGAGCGCGTCCACCGTCGAGGTCGGCGAGGCCGGATCCACGTAGAGGTTCGCGAGGTGCCACTTGCCCTTGTAGGCGCAGTGGTAGCCACCTGCCCGGAGCATGGTGCCGATCGTCCCGAGTCCGGGATCGAGCGGCCGGACGTAGGGCATGTTGTCGTTGTCGAAGATCTGGGTGACCGGGACGTGGCGTCCCGTGTAGATGACCGAACGCGAGGAACTGCACATCGTCGACGCCGCGTAGCAGCGATCGAAGGTCACGCCCCGCTCGGCGATCCGATCGCGGGCCGGCAGCACGAACCCCTCGGGTCGGGGCAGCTTCCAGCGCTCCTCGTCGGTCACGATCAGCAGGATGTTCGGACGGGGGGACACGCGGCGACTCCACGGTGGACGGGCGGCTCAGGTTCGCGCATCCGGGCGCCGTGGTGATCACAGGTGTCGAGCGTGCTCAGTTCTCCAGCGTGCTCAGCTCCCCAGCGTGCTCGGTCCCGGTGGCGGCGGCTCGTCCACCGCCTCCGCCGAGCCCCGTAGGCTGCGCCGCATCAGCACCAGAGGAGCGAGCATGGCGATCACGAGCGGCATCAACCACGTCGCCACGTTGACCACCGACATGGATCTGACCGTCGGGTTCTACGAGCAGGCCTTCGACGCGGTCGTCACCTTCGAGGTGACGAAGACCGAGGACCATCCGTGGATGAAGGTCGTCGACCTCGGGGGAGGCGCCGCGCTCAACATCTTCGAGGTGGCACCCGAGGAGATCATCGGGGACCGCCATCGCCAGGGCGGGCGTGGAGCGATCGACCACTTCGCCCTCGCCGTCGACTCACCGGCCACGCTCGAAGCCATGCGCGACCGACTCCGCGACGCGGGTGCACAGGAGGTCGGCGAGATCCAGCAGCTCGGCCACGAGCTGTCGCTGTTCTTCCGCGACCCCGACGGCATGGACCTCGAGGTGTGCTGCCCCGCCGACTGAGCGACGGGCGACGGTCGCTCGCCGCCGCGTGACGGGTGGAACGGCCTGCGGGCTCCGCCGGGCAGACTGTGGCTGTGGACGTGACGGCCTCGCTCGCTGCCGACGTCGACGTCGAGGTGCTCTTCGGCGTCGTCGAGGACCTCGGCACCTACCCCGGCTGGCTGGACATCGTGACGCGTGCAGAGCCGGTGGATGCCGTCGATGGCGAGGACGCTGCATGGTCCGTCGACCTGCGCGGCCAGGTCGGTCCCTTGCGCCGCTCGAAGCGGCTGCGCATGGTGCGCACGGTCTGCGAGCGTCCGACGGCGGTGTGCTTCGAGCGCAGGGAGCTCGACGGCCGCCGTCACAGCGAGTGGGTCCTCGGCGCCGAGCTCTTCACGGAACCCGGAGCTGCGCCGGAGCTCCGGATGCGGCTGCACTACGGCGGCTCGCTGTGGATCCCGCTCCTCGACCGGCTGCTCGCCGACGAGATCGAGCGGTCCCGTCCGCGCCTGGTGCAGTACGTGTCGGGGCGGCAGCGGTGATCTGGGCCGGCGCTGCGCTGCGCGTGTGGCCCGGCACGCCCGCCCCGCTCGGCGCGTCGTGGGACGGTGCCGGCACCAACTTCGCGGTGTTCTCGGGGTCCGCCGCGAACGAAGGCGGCTCACCGGGGGAGCGTGGGGGCGTGACGCTGTGCCTGTTCGACGCCGAGGGCGTCGAGATCCCCGTGCCGTTGCCGGAGCGCTCCGGATCGGTGTGGCACGGCTACCTCCCCGACGTCGGGCCGGGTGTCCGCTA
>JAFDWA010000022.1 GCA_018268735.1 Actinomycetota bacterium
CGCAGCCGTCGTGGCAGATCAACGGCTCGGGCACCTTCCGTCTGGCGTCCATCAACATCGCCACAGCTCGGATGAGCCTGTCCCAGGCGGCCGGCATGCGGGCGACGCGTGCGGGCTTCTACTTCTCGATCATCGGGATCCCGACGTACTTCGAGGGCGACTTCTACATGAAGGCAGCCGGTGGGTGCGACCACGTCAACATCACCGGCGGGAGCTTCCTCGCGAAGCCGATCCTGGCGCTGGCACTGCCCGGCGTGATCGGCTGCCCGGTCAACATCTGACCTGACTCCCGCCATTCGATCTGCGTTCTCGGGGTCGGAATCGACACATCATGTCGATTCCGACCCCGAGATTCGTTTTCGAAGACCTCAGACCGGGTAGCCCTGGACCTTCGCGCTTGCGACCACTCGCTTCCAGATGGAGTCGAGCCAGGTGGCGCTGCAGTCCTCGACGGTGAACTCGGGGAGCTCCCAGTGGTGTGCGTCGAGGTCAGGCCGACAGCCGAGGTCCAGGACATCCGCGAGGTTGTTCGCTGCCGCGTCCCGTGGGGCCAACGGCGGGAGGCCCCAGGCCCACTCGATCATCTTGAGGACCGAGGTGTGGTCGTAGAGGCCGTGTGCGACGTGGCCACGCTTCGCGATCGGTGATGCCACCATGCACGGGACGCGGAAGCCGCGGAGCGCTGTGTTCGGGTCGGCGTCGGGTGCCTCGCGGGGCGGGACGTGGTCGTAGAAGCCGCCCCACTCGTCGAAGTTGATCACGAGGACCGTGCGACCCCAGTTCGGTGAGCGGGTGACCGCCTCGTAGATCTCGTGCAGGAAGGCGCAGCCGGCCCGGATGTCGGACACCGGGTGGTAGTCGCCCGAGGTTCCGAACGGCGTCGGGAGCAGGAACCGTGGATCGACGAAGCTGACGTTCGGAAGCCGACCCGCAGCGCAGTCCTCCTTGAACTGGTCGACCGTCCGGGTGATGAACATGTGACGGAGTCCGAGGATGGCGCTGAACGGGGCGTCGGAGAAGTAGTAGCGACCCTGGAGCCCGGCGTTGTTCAGGCGATCCCAGATCGTCGGGAGCGTCGAGATGTCGATCGTGTTCTTGATCCGGTCTGTCCGACCGCAGTGCTGGAACATGCGGTTCGGGAAGGTCGGTCCCATCGTGGCGGCGAAGTAGTTGTCGCACATCGTCCACGCGGGTGCGGCCTCGCCCCAGAAGAGGAGCTGATCCGCCTCGAAGTAGCCGATCGGGAACGTGTCGGGCGCCTCGAACAGGAAGCCGTCGTTGCGCCCGCCGTTGTACTGGACGCGACCAGCGGAGTAGCTGTGGCCGGGGTCGGACATGTCGCACGCCGAGAACTCCGTGAGGCGGTGCGTCCTGTGCGACACACCCTTGCCATCGGTGAACGTGAGTCCCTTCTGACGACCTCTCGCACCGGGGAGCCAGCCGAGGAAGTGGTCGAAGCTCCGGTTCTCCATCATGACCACCACGATGTGGTCGAACCCTGCTTCCGCCGCGTTGCCCCGTGGCGTCACCGGGCCGGGCTGGGGTGCACACCCGGCTGTCGTCGCGCCGACGGCAGCCATGCCGGCTAGCGCGGCGGAGCCCTGGAGGAACCGTCGTCGGTCGATCCGCCTGCTGGCCCCGCCGTCGTCTGCCATGTCGACATCCCCCTCGTCGTTCGCGCCACCCCGAACGACGCGAACCTCGTTCGAAGGTAACAAACAGCTCCTCTCGCGTCACGGGGCGTTGCAGCACTGCACCTTGTTGGCTTCGAGGCGACCGGTAGCGTCGAGGTCCATGAGCGCGACGGATGCGGATGCCCTGGTCCTGTTCGGCATCACGGGTGACCTTGCCTACAAGAAGCTGTTCCCATCGCTGTACCACCTGGTGCAGCAACGTCGGCTCGTCGGGCCGATCATCGGGGTCGCCAGCTCCGAGTGGAGCGTGGAGGAGCTCCGGGAGCGGATCCGCAGCTCGCTGATCGACGCACACGTCGCCATCGACCAGGCGGTGCTCGACGACCTCTTCGGTCGCCTCTCCTACATCTCCGGCGACTACCGCTCTGGGGAGACCTTCGATCGTCTGCGTGCAGCGCTCGCCGACGCGGAGCTCCCTGTGTGCTACCTCGCGGTGCCGCCGTCGATGTTCGAGACGGTGGTCGAGGGCCTCGCCAGGATCGGGGTCACCGAGACCGCACGGGTCGTGCTCGAGAAGCCGTTCGGACGGGATCTGGAATCCGCGGAGGAGCTCAACCGCATCGTCCTCGCCCGACTCCCGGAGGAGCGCATCTACCGGATCGATCACTTCGTCGGCAAGGAGCCGGTGCTGAACCTCCTGGTCTTCCGGTTCGCGAACTCGCTGCTCGAGCCGATCTGGAACCGCCGGCACATCGAACGCGTCGAGATCACGATGGCTGAGCAGTTCGACGTGCAGGGCCGCGGCAGCTTCTACGACGGCATCGGGGCGGTGCGGGACGTCGTGCAGAACCACCTGCTGCACATGCTGTGCCTCCTCGCGATGGAGCCTCCGGTCTCCGAGGACGCCGACGCGCTCCGCGACGAGTACACGAAGGTCTTGAAGGCGACCCGCGTCCCGGAGCCCCAGGAAGTCGTCCGGGGTCAGTACGAGGGCTACCTGGACGAGCGGGGGGTGTCGCCGACGTCGGACACCGAGACCTTCGTCGCGCTCAGGTTGAGCATCGACAACTGGCGATGGGCCGGGGTGCCGTTCCTCATCCGGGCCGGCAAATCGCTGCCGCTCACAGCGACGGAGGCGGTCGTCACGCTCCGGGAACCGCCCCGGCCCCTGTTCGCTGGTCCGGTGGAGGACCCGGAGCCCAACCGGTTCCGCTTCAGGATGGGCCCGGACTCGTTCCTGCGGATCGAGATGCAGGCGAAGGTCCCGGGCGAGCAGATGGCGAGCCGGACCGTCGACCTCGACGTGGACGAGCGCCACGTCCTCGAAGGGGCGCCGGCCTACGAGCGGCTGCTCGGTGACGTGATCGAAGGCGACTCCCGCCTGTTCGCACGACAGGACACCGTCGAGGAGGCGTGGCGAGTCGTGGAGCCGCTCCTGGTCGATCCTCCAGCGGTGCAGCGCTATCGCCAGGGCAGCTGGGGTCCTGCCGCGGCGAACGACCTGATCCCCGACGACGAGGACTGGATGCCCTGCGCCGGGACGGAGATCTCCGCTCGGCCGTGATCGTCGCTCAACCTCGGCCGCGTCGACGGCGGTGCGGATTGGACGGCTTCACGTCCACGACGGTGGCGCCGTCGAGGTCGAATCGGAAGTGTCCGTCGACCTGGGTGATGCGCACCACCGGGACACCCGTCAGTGCCCGGTCGGTGACGGCGAGCACCCGGTCCGCGTCGCGACGGGCCCGTTCGACGACGGCGAGCATCCAGCCGTAGGTGCCGTCGCGGGTGCCGGCGGGGGCGCACACGACGGCCCGAGTCACGATGTCGGCCTCGAACGCGGGCTGCTCCTCTGCGGGAAGTGCCCACTTGATCGACGCGTCCGCGACGACCGCCACCGTTGCGTCCGGGTGCTGTGAGCGGAGGTCGTGGATCGCCCGGTGGAGCTGGGCGAGCGACGGAGCCGGGCGGCGCCATCCCGCCACGGTGTCGGCGTCGAGCAGCACCACGGTCCGGGCCATCACGTCGACGGTAGCCGGAGGTGGAACCGTAGGCTGACGGCGATGACCGCACCCCTGCCGCCGACGAAGGATCGCCTCGACCCGGGCGAGCACCGATCCTGGGGGCGGAGCTGCCGCGAGGCATGCCCACGTCGCGCCCACGCGGTCTGGGAGCTGACCGATGGCCGGGACCCGGTCGCGATCCTGTCAGCGCAGGCAGCGGACCGCTTGCAGTTCCTGGTGCCGATCCGCAACGCACGGATGCTCGCCAACCCGTTCGCGTTCTACCGGGGGTCAGCGGCGGTGATGGCCCGGGACCTCGCACAGACGTCGAGCTCGGGCATGCAGGTGCAGCTCTGCGGTGACGCGCACCTGTCGAACTTCGGCGTGTTCGGCTCGCCTGAGCGCGCCCTCGTGTTCGACTGCAACGACTTCGACGAGACCCATCGTGGACCGTGGGAGTGGGACCTCAAGCGCCTCGCGGTGAGCGCTGTGCTCCTCGGCCGTCACCGCGGGTGGACCCAGCGCTCCCAGCGCGAGCTCGCTCGGATCGTGGGAGCGTCCTACCGGCTGTCCATGGCGGACTTCGCGTCGAAGGGTCGACTCGCGGTCTGGTACTCGCGCCTGACCGATGACGTGATCCTCGACCTCGCACGTGATCCGGACAACCGCGCCACCGTCGAGCGCCAGCTCCGCAAGGCCCGCCTCAACGACGTGTCGCGGGCGATCGCGAAGTACACCGAGGTCGTCGACGGTCGTCGACGGTTCGTGCACCAGCCACCGCTCATCATGCGGCTCGACGAGGCGTTGCCCTTGGACGCAGCGTCGGCGGCGCACCAGATGGTCGTCGAGCTCTTCGGCGAGTACCTGGCGTCGCTGCCCTCCTACCTGCGCGTGCTGATCGGTGGCTACGAGCTGGTCGACGTGGCGCTCAAGGTCGTCGGTGTCGGGAGCGTCGGCACGCGCTGCTTCATCGCGCTGCTGAAGGGTCGCGACGACGACGATCTGCTGATCCTGCAGGTCAAGGAGGCCGACCGCTCGGTCCTGGAGGCGCACACGCAGCCCTCGGAGTTCGCGAACCAGGGCGAGCGGGTCGTCGTCGGCCAGCATCTGATGCAGGCCGCGACCGATCAGCTGCTCGGATGGAGTCGAGTCGCTGACAACGACTACTACGTCCGTCAGTTCCGCGACATGAAGGGGTCGGTGAACCTCGATCGGATCACCGAGAAGATGGCGGGTGCCTACCTCGCGATGTGCGCGTGGACCTTGGCGCGCGCACATGCCCGATCGGGGTCGCGGATCGCGATCGCGGCCTATCTCGGCAAGGGCACGAACTTCGATGCTGCCGTGGTCGAGTTCTCCCTGAGCTACGCCGAACAGGTCGCCCGCGATCACGAGCGGTATGCGGCAGCGGCGTCCGATGGACGGATCGAGGTCGCGGCGTCGGGGTACTGACGACCGAGCGTGCCGGATCGACAGCTCGGGATCAGAGCTGCTCGGCGTTCTCGTAGGGGGAGGGGCGTGTGGGCGACCGTGGGCTACGAGTTCGGCGCTGCCCGCGTGGTGAGGGGAGCGGCCTCCTCAGCCGTGTGGCGATCGACGGTGCCGTCGCCGCGGTGACGGTCATAGGCCCAACCCGGGCCGCGGAACACGAACGACAGGCGGTCGGACCACGTGTCGGAGGCGGCGACGTCACGCGCCATGTCCACGTACTCGTGGGTCATCACCTTGACCGGGTCGAAGGTCTGGATGTTCTTCGTCAACCCGTACACCACCGGCTCGGCGTCGTCTTCGGGTTCGAAGGTGCCGAACAGGCGATCCCACACGATGAGGATGCTGCCGTGGTTGCGGTCCAGGTACCGCCGGTTGCTGCCGTGGTGGACCCTGTGGTGCGACGCGGTGTTGAGGTATCGCTCCAGGGGGCCGAGCCTTGGGATGACCGTCGTGTGGATCCAGAACTGGTAGATGAGGTTGACGCCGCGGGCGGTCTCCACCAGTTCGGGCCGGATGCCGAACAAGCTGAGCAGCCCGGTCGGCACGAACGTCCCGAGCGAGTCGGCCACCGGCTGGCGCAGGGCGGTGGACAGGTTGTACCGCTCGCTCGAGTGGTGCACCACGTGCAGCGCCCACATGTACCGGCTCGTGTGCATGAAGCGGTGGTTCCAGTAGTAGATGAAGTCCCAACCGAGGACGGCGACGAGGTGGGCGAGGACACCCGTCCCGAGGTCCGGCAGCACTCGCCGCTCGTAGAGCCTGCGCGCGGTAGTGCGCGTCGCCCACGTCCCGGCGATCGCCGCGCCCGCCGAGGCGATCGCCGTGGCCGCAGACCCGCCGGCGAGACGGCGCCAGCGGTCGCGTCGCGGCGGTGAGGGCGGCGGGGCGAGCACGTCGGGCTGCCGAGGACCTCCGTCGGCGCCCACTGGCGATCCCGAGTCGCCCGGCAGGCGAGCCGGGAGCTCGCCGGCGTCGAGCCGGGCGCCGCGAGCAACGGCGTCGGCGAGAACGGCGACGGCGGCAGCGGTGCCTGCGAGACCGACGATCTGACATCGCCTGCTGCCGTCGAGGACGTCGAAGCGTCGGAACAGGGGCCGGGTGAGCGCGGGCACGACCAGGCTGGCGACGCCCATGCCGAGGCTGGTGAGCGTGTCACGCCACTCGTAGTCGCCGGCGTCGGGAGCGACCCCCTGTGCCCGCCGGCGCCGTTGGTAGGCCGCCTCGGCGCCCATCGACCCGAAGTAGAACGGGATCGCCGCGACGGTCAGGTCCATGCATGGACGCTACCGCCCGGTCCTTCGCATGTGCCCACGATCGGGCGCTGCCAGTTGCCAGTGCTGCGAGTTGCCAGTGCTGCGAGTTGCTGGTGCTGCAGGATCAGTTCAGTGCTGCCCGGTGGGAGTGACGAGGGCGACGTTGCCGACCTGTGCGGACACCGCGCTGGCGTGCAGCAGCGGTGCCACCAGGGCCGACGGCAGCGAGTACGTGTCGGCCTGGGAGCGGTCCACCTGGTAGCCCAGGTCGGCGAGCGAGGCGATCGTCATCCGGCTGAGCGGGTTGCTGCCGGCGTTGAGCCATCCGGTCATGAGCTCGTTGCCGAACGTCGACTCCCGCCAGTGGGCACCGGCGGTGCCGGCGCCGCCGCCTCCCTCGACCGGGACGTCGCCGCTGCCACCCAGCGAATGCCACTCGGCGACCGCGTTCGCTCCGGTGAAGCGTGGGTCCGAGCCACCGACGTCGGTGAGCAGCCTCGACGGCCACATGGTGCCGATCCCGAGCACGTGGCCCATCTCGTGGAGCACGACCTGGACGAAGCGTCCGTCAGCCATGAGCGTCGCGACGTCCGCGCTGTCGAATCGCATCAGGCCCGCCCGCGGCAACCCGTCCGGTCCGGCCAGGCACGGACCCGCCGACCCCAGGATGCCGTTGGGGCCGTCGATCGCCACGACCTCGACGTCGATGACGAGGTCGTGGATCACCCCGGTCGCGCCTGCCGAGAGGCATCCCGTGAAGGAGGGGCCGGGGTCGAAGTCCGCGACGTCGGCGGTGACGACGTGGCTCCAGCGGTTCGCCGCCTGGTCGAACACCGCTCGCACCGTCGCGTCCATCGTGCCGACCGTCCGGAGCCGGATCTGGTACGTGCCCGGCGTGTTCGGGATCGGCGTCGTCGTCGTCGTGGGAGTCCCGACCGGCACCGTCGTCGGTGTCGTCGGTGGTGCGGCTGTGCAGCCCACGAGGAGCAGGAGCGCGGTGCCGAGGGCGAGGAACGGGGCGCGTGGCGTGCTCACATCAGATCTGTCGGACCGCGTCGCGGCGAGGTTGAACGAATCAGGTCGACCGACCCATGCCGTCGCGGGGCGCCGTCAGCCCTCGAGGAGGGCCCCGACGAGGTCCTCGAACTCGGCGATCTCCCGGAGGCGGGCGTCCCGGACGGCGTCGGCCCGACCTGCGAGCAGCAGCCGCTTGGTCGCCAGCACCGGCCCGAGCGGCAGCGCTCCGATCCGGCCGGCGACGGACCACGCCGCGTCGAGCAGGTCGTCGTGGGGGACCGAACGCAGCGCGAGTCCGTCGGCGACGGCTTGCTCCGCGTCGATCCACGGCTCGGTGAACAGCACCTCAGCGGCGCGTTGCCAGCCCATGACCTGTGGCATGAGGAGGCTGGCCGAAGCCTCGGTGGTCACCCCGAGCGAGATGAACGGAACCTTGAGGCGGGCGGTGTCGGCGATCACCACGATGTCGCAGTGCAGCAGCATCGTGAGGCCGATCCCGACGCCGAGGCCGTTGACCGCCGCCACGATCGGCTTGGGAAACGTCTCCAGCACCGGCATGAACCGCTGGTAGCCGGGCACCTGGCCGTCGAAGGTCGACGGGTCGCTCATCTCGGCGAGGTCCTGGCCGGCGCTGAAGGCCCGACCCGCGCCGGTGAGCAGGACGCAGCGCACCGAGTCGTCCCCGGCCGCTTCCTCGAGCGCTTCGGCGCTCGCGCCCCAGAGCGCCTGGTTGAACGCGTTCAACGACTCGGGTCGGTTGAACGTGAGCGAACGGACGCCGTTGGAGTCCTCGACGATCAGGACGGGCGCCGGGGCGTGCTGGTCAGACATCACCCGATGGCTACCACCGCCGACACGTCGTGGGTGGCACCGGTCCTAACGTGGCGACGTGAGCACCATCGGCAAGGACCCACTCGGCACGCTGTCGGCCGCCTCCAACGCGGAGAGCACCGCCGCTGATCGTCGGTACGTGTTCCACTCCTGGTCGGCCCAGCAGCTGATCTCGCCGTTGCCGATCGCGGGTGGCGAGGGCTCGTGGTTCTGGGACAACGAAGGGAACCGCTACCTCGACTTCGCGTCGCAGCTCGTGAACCTGAACCTCGGCCACCAGCACCCGGACATGGTCGCCGCGATCAGGGCCCAGGCAGATGTGCTGTGCACCGTTGCGCCACCGTTCGCGAACGATGTCCGCACCGAGGCCGCCCGACGGATCGTCGAGCATGCTCCCGCAGCGCTGAACCGGGTGTTCTTCACCAACGGCGGTGCCGAGGCGAACGAGAACGCGGTGCGGATGGCGCGCCTGCACACCGGCCGCCAGAAGGTGCTGGCCGCGTACCGGAGCTACCACGGCGCCACGTCGACGGCGATCACCTTGACCGGTGAACCCCGGCGGTGGCCCTCCGAGCCCGGTGCGCCCGGTGTCGTGCACTTCTTCGGCCCGTACCCGTACCGCTCGGCGTTCGGTGCAGCGACGGAAGCGCAGGAGTGCGAACGCTCGCTCGACCACCTCGCGCAGGTCGTGCAGATGGAGGGCGCCCACACGATCGCGGCGATCATCCTCGAGTCCGTGGTCGGCACCAACGGCGTGCTCGTCCCCCCGGAGGGCTACCTCGCCGGCGTGCGGGAGCTCTGCGACCGGCACGGGATCCTGTTCATCGCCGACGAGGTGATGGTCGGCTTCGGTCGGGTCGGTGAGTGGTTCGCGGTCGACCGCTGGGGAGTCCAGCCCGACCTGCTCTGCTTCGCGAAGGGCGTGAACTCGGGGTACGTGCCGCTCGGCGGGGTGCTGATCTCCGACGACGTCGCGGCGACGTTCGCCGAGCGTCCCTACCCTGGTGGCCTCACCTACAGCGGCCATCCGCTGGCGGCCGCGGCGGCGGTCGCGAGCATCGCGGTGTTCGAGCGCGACGGCATCGTCGAGAGGGCACGTCGACTCGGCGAGGAGGTCATCCGTCCGGCCCTCGAGGAGATCGGCCGGCGCCACCGGTCGGTCGGCGAGGTGCGTGGGCTCGGATGCTTCTTCGCGATCGAGCTCGTCCGTGACGCCACGAGCCGCGAGCCCCTCGTCCCGTTCAACGCCGCGGGGTCCGACGCGGCGCCGATGGTCGAGCTGATGGGGGAGTGCCGTGCCCGGGGGGTCTGGCCGTTCTCGCACTTCAACCGGCTCCACGTGGCCCCGCCGTTGGTGATCTCCGAGACGGACCTGCACCGGGGGCTCGAGGCCATCGACGCGGCCCTCGTCGTCGCCGACCGGCACGCGGCCGGCTGAGGCCCGCGGTCGCCGTTCGCGGCGCCGACAGCGGCTCCGTCGGAACTCCGCGATAGGGTGGGTGCACCGCCGATGTCCGGCGGGATCAGATCAGCCATCCGTGAGTGCTCGGGGTGCCGCAAGCGACGGCACCCCGTTGTGCAATTCAGGCCCCGCCCGCCGGGGAGAAACGAGTCAGACCGTGGCAACGGGAACCGTCAAGTTCTTCAACTCAGAGAAGGGGTACGGCTTCATCAGCCGTGACGACGAGGGTGGCGACATCTTCGTGCACTTCTCCCAGATCGCGGGCAGTGGTTACCGCAACCTCGAAGAGGGCCAGAAGGTCGAGTTCGAGGTCGGGCCGGGTCGCAAGGGCGACGAGGCCCAGAACGTCCGGGCCGTCTGAGCCGGATCTCCGATCGAAGCGCCGACGGCGGGCCCCGACTCCGGTCGGGTCCCGCCGTCGGCGCGTCCTGATCACCCTGCGAGGGTGAGACACCTGCTCGGCCCGTGCCGTTAGCGTTGTGAGATGCCCGGCGACGACGGCAACCCAACCGACACCGACGATGCGATCGAGCTCGAGGAGCTCCGTGTCGAGAACGAGCGGCTCCGATCCGCGCTCGCGTCCGCGTCCGCGTCCGATGTCACCACAGCGACACCGAGCGGCCCGCGCCACCGCGGGCGTTGGTTCGCGTCGTGGGTGCTGATCGTCGTCGGTTCGCTCCTCGTGCCGGTCTCGGTCATGTCGGTGTGGTTGGACCGCACCATCACCGACACCGACCGCTACGTGGAGACGGTCGCTCCGCTCATCCGCGACCCCGACATCCAACAGGCCGTCGAAGCTCGGCTGCAGCAGGCGCTGTACGAGCGGGTCGACGTCGAGGCCGAGGTCCGTCAGCTGCTCCCTGACCGTGCGGCCCTGCTCGCCGGGCCGATCACCGCGGGCGTGAAGAACCTCGTCTCCACCCTCGTGCATCGGGTCGTGACGAGTCCGCGTGTCGCCCAGCTGTGGGATGACGCGAACCGCGCAGCTCAGAAGCAGGTCGTCGCGGCGCTGACAGCGTCGAACGGTCGCAAGGGCGTCGTGACGGTCGACCTCACCGACACCCTGAAGCAGGTGGTTGCCCGACTGGACTCGGCGGGTGTGCCGTTCTTCTCGAGCATCACCGTGCCCGAGGTGAAGCTCGACCTGTACCAGTCCGACAAGGTCGCCCAGGTCCAGCAGGCGTTCAACCTGTTCGACAAGCTCGCATCGGTGCTGCCGTGGCTGACGTTGCTCGTGCTGGGCGCAGGGGTGCTGGTCGCGCCGGATCATCGCAAGGGCCTGGTCCGCGCCGCCTCGGGGTGGGTGGTCGCGTCGCTCGCCCTGCTGGTCATGGTGGCGATCGGTCGAGTGGTCTACCTGGGCGCGTTGCCGACCGGGGCTTCGCTCCCGGCGAACAAGGTGTTCTTCAACACCATCACCCGGTTCCTGCGCGGCGGTGGTCGCACGGTGCTGGTCGTCGGACTCGTGATCCTCGTCGCGGCGCTCCTCACCGGGCCGAGCAGACCGGCGATGCGGTTCCGTGCATCGCTCGGACGCCTCTTCGGCACGGCGGGCAGCGGGGTCGACCAGATGGGCCTCGACCTCGGACCGTTCGGTGCCTGGGTGGGTCGCAACCTGGTGGCGTTGCGGGTGTGCGTCGCCGTCCTCGCGCTGATCGTGTTCCTGACGCTCGACCAGCCGTCCGCCGGGGCGGTGCTGTGGATCGCCCTCGTGGCACTGGTCGTCCTCGCCGTCGTGGAGGTGGTGGGCCGTGCCGGCCAGGCCAGGGCGGCGCTGCCCACCGCGGAGGCCGTTCCCTCTGGCGGGGTCGACGCGCCGGCAGCAGCCGACTCGACGACCACCAACGCTGCGGCACCGACCTCCGAACCGCTCACGTGAGCTCGACCGGTCCGGTCATCGACGCCGACAACCACTACTACGAGGCGCTGGACGCCTTCACCCGGCACCTCGATCCGGCGTGGGCGCAACGGACCGTGCAGTGGTGCGAGATCGAGGGCCGTCGATACCACGTGGTGGGTGGCCGGGTCAGCCGTGCGGTGACGAACCCGACGTTCGACCCCGTGGTCCGGGCCGGCGCGATGCACGACTACTTCCGTGGCAACCCCGATGGGCGTGACCCGCTCAGCTTCCTGGCCGAGCGTGAGCCGATCCGACCCGAGTACCGCGACCGAGACGCCCGCGTGGACGTGCTCGACCGGCAGGGCCTCGAGTCGTGCTGGTTGTTCCCGACGTTGGGGATGATCTACGAGGAGCTGCTGGTCGGTGACCCGGAGGCGACCTGCGTGATGTTCCGGGCGTTCAACCGCTGGGTGCAGGAGGACTGGGGGTTCGCCCATCGCGACCGGATCTACGCCGCGCCCTACATCACCCTCGCCGACCCGGACTGGGCGGTCGAGGAGCTCCAGTGGGCGCTCGACTCGGGTGCCCGACTCGTCGTGATGCGGCCGGCGGCCCCGACGACGCAGCTCGGTCGGTGCTCGCCGTTCGACAACCGGTTCGCGCGGTTCTGGGGCCTGCTGGACGAGTCGCGAGTGCCGTTGGTGCTGCACGCCGGTGACGGTGGGGTGAGCTCGAACGGCTACGCGCCCGACGGCTTCTCGGCCTCGTTCGACGGAGGGTTCCTGCCGTCGGTCAAGTTCTTCGCGATCGAGCAGGCCATCGGCGACTTCCTCCTGTCGATGCTGTTGGAGAACCACCTGGTGCGGTACCCGAACCTGCGGATCGTCTCGGTGGAGAACGGCGCAGAGTTCCTTCCGGACGTGTTCCGGAAGGTCCGGTCGATGGCGCGCAAGGCCGCCGGCTGGTTCCCGGACGACCCCGTGGACATGTTCCGACGTCAGGTGTGGATCAACCCCTTCTGGGAGGACGACGTCGTCGCGGTCGTCGAGCAGATGGGTGCGGACCGCGTGGTGTTCGGTTCGGACTGGCCGCACATCGAGGGGATGCCGCAGCCGCTCGACTACCTGCCCGAGGTCGCCCCGCTGTCGCCGGCCGACCGACGACGAGTCCTGCACGGCAACGCAGCGGAGCTGCTGTCGGGTAAGGCTGCAGCGGAGCTGCTGTCGGGTGGGGCTGCAGCGGAGCTGCTGTCGGGTGGGGCTGCCTGAGGTCGCGAGCGGTCATCGGGTGTCGCGGATCGGCCATGATGGCGGCAGCGACGTCCACAGGGGGTTCGACCGTGGCTGACCTGACCATCCGCAACGGACTGCTGGCCGACGGCACAGGAGCGCCGATGCGGCCTGCGGACGTCGTGGTCGCCGGCGATCGGATCGTCGACGTCGCCGAACCCGGTCAGGGCGCGCGAGGTCGTGAGGAGATCGACGCCGACGGTCGCCTGGTCACCCCCGGGTTCGTCGACATCCACACCCACTACGACGGTCAGGCCACATGGGATCCCGAGATGACGCCGTCGGGATGGCACGGGGTCACCACGGTGGTGATGGGCAACTGCGGTGTCGGCTTCGCTCCCGTCGACCTGGACCGTCGCGACTGGCTGATCCAGCTCATGGAGGGCGTCGAGGACATCCCCGGAACCGCACTGGCCGAGGGGATGAGCTGGAACTGGGAGTCGTTCCCGGAGTACCTCGACGAGCTCGACTCCATGCCGAGGGTGATGGACGTGGCCGCACAGATCCCCCACGGTGCCGTCCGGGGGTTCGTGATGGGGGACCGGGGTGCGGCCAACGAACCGGCGACAGCGGAGGACATCGCAACGATGTCAGCGCTCGTCGAGGAGGGACTGCGTGCCGGTGCGGTGGGGTTCACCACGACCCGGACCGTGCTGCACCGGGCCAAGGACGGCGAGCTCGCCGCCGGCACCACTGCGTCGGTCGACGAGCTGATCGGGCTGGGTGACGCACTCGGCGCCGCCGGCACCGGCGTCTTCGGCGTCGCCAGCGACATGATCGACCCGTCCGCCGAGCTCGAGTGGATGGGGGAGATCTCGCGGCGGACCGGTCGGCCCGTGACCTTCGGCTGCCTGCAGGACGATGTCCGCCCCGAGCACTGGCGGGTGATGCTGGACCACGCCGCGGACGCGAACGCCGGCGGCGCCCGGATCGTGCCGCAGGTCGCGGGCCGGCCGGCATGCCTCCTGTTCGGGTTCGAGTCCTCGGTGCACCCGTT
>JAFDWA010000230.1 GCA_018268735.1 Actinomycetota bacterium
GGAGCCGGTCGGAGCTGGCCAGGTACTCGTCGATCGTGTCGCCGAGGGCCCGGTCGTCGCGCAGGGAGGCGAGGATCGAGTCGCGCAGTGCCCGCATTCCTTCTTCGACTCGTTTGAAGTCGCCAGGGAGCTGCCCGATCAGGTCGATAAGGTGGTGGTAGCCCTGGAGCATCCGGTCCTCGGAAGCGAGCTCGGGTGTCTCGCCTGCGATGAGCCGGTCTCGTTCCGCGGCGAGCTGTTCGATCTGGGCGTTGAGTCGGTCGATGCGGGGCTGTGCGTCGGGGCTCGCTTCGATCGCCTGGCGGCGCACTGCGTCGATGATCGCGGCGAGCCGTGACTCGCTGAGGAGCTGCCGTTCGCTGCTGAGGGATTGGACGACCTCGAGCGCGTCGAGCGCCGAGGAGGTGAGCTCGTAGACCTCGGTGCCGTCCTTGTCGTGGTAGCGGGTGAGCCAGTCGGCGTTCATCCACTGCCGGCACAACGCACGCCCTGACCCGTCCGGAACCTCGTTGCCCCCAGCGCGCAGCGCTTCGATGAGCGCTCCAACACGAGCGTGGACCACGTCGGTTGCGGTACCGCGTCGGTCGGGGCCGAACACGAGCCGTAGCACTGCCACCTGGACAGGTGCACGCTTTGCTCGCAGTAGGCGCAGCGTGGGCCTGCTGAACGCTTCGGTGACCACCTGCAGTTCGGCGACAACTTCCCGCGGTGCGGCCAGCCTCCGATTGTTGCCGTCATCGGTACTGGCCGGCCGTGCTACCGGCGCGGTTACAGGTCCGCAGCTAACTGTCTCCTCCCCCATGCCACCAGCGTACGGGGGTGCACTGACAGTCCACGGCCTCGATGCGGCGCCGGTGGATCCGGGCCCCGTGGCCGTGAGCCACCCGCTGCGGCGACGCTCAGTAACCTGACGACTACGTCGGCGACCGCGTGGGGCGAGCCAGGGTCGACCAGTGGGCGGTTCGAGGCGCCGAGGCTCACGGGCGGCGACCTGCGCGCTGCGGGACGGTGTCGCTAAGCGCGGAATTCGGACGTCGCGTCGACCCTCCGGGTCTTGATCTGCCGGTGCCCCGCAGTCCACCTTGGTGCAGTGGTACTTCGCGTCGGGTGCAAGTCCGGCACGTGAAAGTTGGAGCTATGGACAAGTCGAGGTTGGCGGAGGCGTGGTGCGCACCTGGCAGCCCTTGTGTCGTAAGGGTGGCGCCGGCTTCGCAACTCGGTGCTCGCTACAGAGGACGTTCCCCCGCCACCAACGAGAACCTCTGCAACAGCAGGCCTGCGGGCCTGCTGTTGTGGTTTTCGGAGGGCTCGAAACCGGCCTTGCCTGCCAGATTGCCTGCCAGATTTGCTGATTCGTGTCGCCACGCGTCTGCCCGAAAACCCGATGGCCGGGCCCGTGTAGCGGTGGCCGCCAGCACCTGGGAGGAATCAGGAGCTATCGGAATCCAGCGATGAGGCGACTTGCACTGCGACTTCCAGCGCCAGGGCGTCCTGGACTTGAGCGAGGCCGGCATCCATGCGAGTCGCCAGGTCGGATCGAAGGTGCATCAATCCATCGGTCACCTGCTGCTCGACGCTGGTTGAGCGAGCAGTCAGGGCTCGACCGAACACCAGGTGGGTGGGGAAGCGTTCGAGTCCTTCGACGACCCCCGGCGAGCGCTTCGCCAGCGGTGTGGCCGTTGGGGAATGGTGATCAGGATCGAGTAGCGGCTTATGCGTTCGGCGACGCACATCAGTGCGGACTGGTTGGCCCGGCCCATGAGGTGGTCGGATCCCTGGTGCCCGGGCTCGGTCCGGTCGTTCACAGTGTCGGGGCGGGTAGCGATCTTTGGCAGAACGAGCGCCTTGGTTGGCGTAGCGAGCCTGGCGAGACCGGCGCTGGGTCGGCTGACGGCGCGTGCGCAGGCAGTCGCGGACGGTCACGTCAGCAGGCTGGCGTCACGGGCCGAGATCGTCTCTAGGCCGACTCGGTCGATGACCTCGCGAGTCGATCGTGACCGGCACGCGCGGCCTCATCCAGCCCGGCATCAAGTGCCGAGGGCCCGAGTACCTCCGCATCATCTACGGACCCGAGTACCTCGTGCCCCAGAACCTCGAGCGGCTCCGCGAACGCAGCCTCGGCAAGAAGCGATCCCTCGCCCAGCGCGAGTTCGCGCTCGGCATCGAAGCACTCGAACGCTTCGTCGCCGGCGAACCCCTCCACCGCCTCCACGAGTGCGTCGTCGGCGTCCTCGCCATGGAGAGCGAACCAGTCGACCCCCGTCCCTGACCGGCCATCGCCATGCGATGATCGCTCTTGTACGATCATCGCATTGATGCGATAGTGTCGGTGTGTGGCTGAACTGGAGCTCCACGACGAGATCGTCGACTGGATGGCCTCCCTCGACGACACCGAGTGGGATCGAACGGTCGTGGTGATCGACCGGCTCGCCACGCTCGGGTCGTCGGCGCGGATGCCGCTCTCGAAGAGCCTCGGCGACGGACTGTTCGAGCTGCGGTTCACGCTCGGCCCGACGGCACGACGGATCACCTACCGGTTCACCAAGGACGGTCGCATCATCCTGCTGACCACCTTCCGAAAGCAACGCAACAACGAACGCAACGAGATCACCCGGGCACACAAGGCCGCCGAGGACTGCGCCGAGCAGTACCCCTGAAGGAGATGACGATGGCCAACTACTCCCGCTGGGACGACGTCAAGAAGAAGCGCCCCGGGCCCGATGCCGACACCCTCGCCGGTGTCGAACAGGACCTCGCGCTCGGTCAGCTCATCTACGACCTGCGAACCGAAGCCGGCCTCAGCCAGCGCGAGCTCGCCGAGCGGATGGGCACCACCCAGTCGGTGATCTCCCGTCTCGAGGAAGGCGGGGGAGCGCGCAACCGCATCGACACCCTCGCCCGAGTGGCCACCGCCCTTGACCGCCACCTCGTCGTCTCGTTCCCCGAGAAGGTCCCCGCCAAGCTCAAGGACGCCGTCCAAGTCGCCTGATCGCCGCAGCCACGCCGAGTACGGCAGGGCAGAGGCTTCTACACCGCGGGCCGATACTCAACGGTACGCAGTGGTACGGACTGGCACGTCGAATGAGCGAAGGCCCACCTCAGTGGTACTGGAAGGTACGGAACAGGACGGGAGAAGGATCTGACCATCCGGCTCATAACCCGAAGGTCGCAGGTTCAAATCTCATCGAAGCATCATCTGACGAACTGCGACTCGACAAGATGCCGAAGATCATCGAGGACGTCCACCGGGTCATCTCTGCTCGCAGTTGGCGAGTACCAACGACGACGCACCAACGGGCGCCCCTTCCTGTTCGGCACGGACTCCAAGGCGCACGACAGCGCATGGCGAGATCTCCTCACCGGAGCCACACGTGACGCACTCCGAGAGACACGGGAGACGCTCGCAGCCTTCCTCGACCAAGTGGCCTCGCACCCGGGCACCCTCGCCGAGGCCCTGACCGCGATCACGGCCGACTACCTGGCCCAGTGCGAGGCCGAGCAACGCTTCGACTGGCGCTACTACATGGTCAAGTACCCCGCCATGCACGAGAACGGCTCCAGCACCTACTACGACAGCGAGCACCTCGCCATGGGCTACTCCCTCTGCATGCTCAAGGCAGGCGGTCGGGCGCTCAACGGCTACTACCGCGACCCCTACCTGCAGGCCATCACCCGAGAGCTCGACGAGCCCGACGTCGTCGAGGACAAACCGTTCTCTGGACCAGCTGAGCAACCACGCCGGCTCCTACTCGCTCGTAGCGGGGCCGGGGTCCGCTGCGTTGCCCAGGGCTTCGAGCTGTCGCCGCCGTCGACGAACGCACACACCGAAGCCTT
>JAFDWA010000231.1 GCA_018268735.1 Actinomycetota bacterium
GTTCCAGTCGCAGCTGCGCGCGTACCTCGACGTCATCCCCCGCATCCTCTACGTGGTGCTCAGGTTCGCGATCACGCTGGTGCTGCTCGCCATGGGCGTGCCGTGGTGGGCCCTGTTCCTCGCATGGGTCATCGCCTACGCGGCGGCAGACGTGCTGGCCCTCGTCCTGTTCCGGGTCAAGACCCACCTGTCGTGGCGACCGCAGCTGCGCGGCACCGGACGGCTGGTCCGTGAGGCGCTCACGCTCGGCGTCGCCGGGTTCCTCGGCATGGCGACGGTGCAGTGGGGGACGCTCTACCTGGGCTTCACCGGCGAGCCGGAGAAGGTCGCCGTGTTCAACACGGCGATCCTCCCCATCCAGTACCTGTCGATGTTCGCGAGCGTGATCGCCATCGTCGCGTTCCCGCTCGTGTCGTCCGCGTGGGCGCGACGTGACCGTGCGGCCTTCGGTCGGATCGACGGCGCGGCCCGAACGGCGATCCTCGCCCTGTTCCTGCCGGTGGCCGTGCTCCTCTTCGAGGCGCCGCTGCACGACGTGATGGAGAAGGTGTTCGGGAAGGGCTACGGCGCGGCAGCCCAGCCGATGCGGTTGATGTCGATCGCTCTGATCCTCGCGTCGATGATGGTCTGGGCCGGCTTCGTGTTCCTCGCCGTCGGGCACCTCCGGGCGATCATCGCGATCAACGGGCTCTGCCTGCTCGTCGGCATCGTGACCGCGCCGCTGGTGGTGCCGGCCTGGGGGATCGACGGTCTCGGCGCCGTCGGCATCGCAGCGACCGGCGTCGGGATCACGACCGCGGCGATCCTGCTGCGACGTGGCACGCCGGCAGGCTTCGACGGCCGCGGCACGGTCCGCGTGCTCATCTGCGGTGCGCTCCTGTGGGCAGCGCTGAGCGCGGTCAGCCGCGTCACCGACTCGTTCCTCGCCCTCGCAGCTGTGACCGCCGTGGTGTACCCGGCGCTGGTGGTGGTGCTGCGGGTCCTGCGCTCGGACGTCATCGACGACCTCCGGGCGGGAACGACCGCTCGAGAGGATCCCGTACCATCGGGCCTGGCCGGTGGAGGAGCCGAATGACAGGACCCGAGCACGACACGGCACCGCCCGACTGGAGCGAGCCCGAGCTTCGGCGGTGGATCGTGGGTCGGCTCGCCGACGCCGGCGGGGTGGCCGAGTCCGAGATCGACCCGACAGCCACGTTCAGCGCTCTGGGCGTGGACTCCGTCGCCGCCGTCGAGCTGGTCGCCGAGCTCGAGACCGTGATCGGCCGGGCGCTCGATCCGACGCTGGTGTTCAGCGCAGAGACGCCGGCGCAGCTCGCAGCCGTGCTGGCGTCCGGCGCGACCGCTCCCCGCCCGCGACGCCGGCCAGCCCGTGCCGCGACCGGCGACGAGCACCACGAGCCGATCGCGATCGTCGGCATCGGGTGTCGGTTCCCCGGCGCACTGGGTCCCGAGGACTACTGGCAGATGCTGATCGACGGCACCGACGCCGTCGGGACCGTGCCGGACGGTCGTTGGCGCCACGATCCGTCGCTCCCGTCGACGGTCGATCGTGGCGGGTTCGTCACCGGCATCGACCAGTTCGATCCGGGGTTCTTCGGGATCACCCAGCTCGAAGCGGATCGCATGGACCCCCAGCAGCGGATGCTGCTCGAGGTGGCCTGGGAGGCGTTCGAGGACGCAGCGATCCGGCCGTCGAGCGCGCGGGGCACCGACGTCGGCGTGTTCGTCGGGATCTCGGGCAACGAGTACAGCCGCCGGCAGTCGGCAGCACCCGAGCTCATCGACGTGTTCTTCGGGACCGGCAACGCGCTGAGCATCGCCGCGAACCGCATCTCGTACGCGCTGGACCTCCACGGTCCGAGCATCGCGGTCGACACGGCGTGCAGCTCCTCGCTGGTGGCGGTCCACCTGGCGTGCGCCAGCCTCCGACGCGGCGAGTGCACCAGCGCGTTGGCGGGTGGGGCGAACGCGATCCTGACACCGCTGATCACGCTCAACTTCACCGGTGCCGGTGTGATCGCTCCCGACGGTCGCTGCAAGACGTTCGACGCGTCGGCCGACGGCATCGTGCGCGGGGAGGGGGCAGGGCTGGTCCTGCTCAAGCGCCTCAGCGACGCCGTCGCGGACGGCGATCGCATCTACTGCGTCGTCGACGGGTCGGCCACGAACCAGGATGGACGATCCAACGGGCTGACTGCACCGGACCCCGACGCACAGATGGACGTGTTCTCGACCGCGTGCTCCGACGCCGGTGTGGATCCGCGCGACGTCGACTACGTGGAGGCGCACGGCACCGGCACCGTCCTGGGCGACGCGATGGAGCTGCGCTCTCTCGACGCGGTGTACGGGGGTGACCGACCCGACGGGCACCCGCTGCGCGTGGGATCGGTCAAGACCAACATCGGCCACCTCGAGTCCGCCGCCGGTGTCGCCGGGCTCGTCAAGACCGCGCTGTCGTTGCAGCACGCCCGGATCCCGCCGACGTTGCACTACCGCGAGCCGAACCCGTACCTGTCGGAGACGAGCCGCATCGCTGTCGTCGACGAGGTGACGTCGTGGGATCAGCGCCCGACCCGACGTGCAGCAGTCAGCGGGTTCGGCTTCGGCGGCACCAACGCCCACGTCGTGCTGTCGTCGGCTCCCGGGCGTGACGCCGGACCCCCTGACGCTGCGAGCACGACCGACCCCACCGGGGCGACCCCGATCGTCCTCCCGCTGTCGGCCCGCAGCCCTGCGTCGCTCGCTTCGTCGGTCGCAGCCCATGCTGCCCGGCTCGCCGAATCGCCCGACGACGCCGCGGAGCTGGCCGCGTCGCAGGCGCTCACCCGCGACGAGCACCCTCGGCGCCTCGCCGTCGTCGCACCCGACGGCGCGACCGTCGCCGCCGCGCTCGCAGATGTCGCCGCCGGCAAGCGGCACCCGTGCGCCATCGCCGGGGAGCGACGCAGCACGGAGCCTGCCAGGGTGGCGTTCCTCTTCAGCGGCCAGGGTCGCGCCTGGTGGCCCTTGGATGCCGAGCTGCTCGCCGATCCGGTCATCGCCTCGGTGCTGCGGACCTGCGACACAGAGCTGCGGGAGCTCGCCGAGTTCTCGCTGCTCGAGCTGATCCGCTCCGGCGAGCCGGTCCTCGACCACGAGCGGGCACAGCCGCTGCTGTTCGCGCTGCAGGTCGCGCTCGCAGCACGCTGGCGGGCGTTCGGCGTGGCACCGGATCTCATCGTCGGTCAGAGCATCGGCGAGATCGCTGCGGCGCACGTAGCCGGCGCGCTGCCGCTCGCCGACGCGCTCGAGATCGTCCTGCACCGCGGACGGCTCATGGAGGAGTCGAACGGGACCGGTCACACCGCGTTCGTGGAGCTGCCCGCGACCGAGGTCGCGGCGATGATCTCCGATCTCGGCGTCGACGTGGCGATCGCAGCGGTCACCGCACCCGACAACTGCGTGGTGAGCGGACCGAAGCACGACACCGTCGCGGTCGTGGAGGCGGCAGTCGCGGCCGGCGCGATGGCCCAGGTCTTCGACGTCGGCGACATCCCCGGTCACGGTCCTCTCATGGCGCCCTACGCAGAGAAGCTGTCCGCGGCGGTCGACTTCCTCGACCCACGCGGAACGACGGTGCCGATGATCTCCTCGGTCACCGCGGCACCGATCGCCGGCGAGGCGCTCGACGCCGCCTACTGGGGTGCCAACCTGCGTCAGCAGGTGCGACTGCTCGAGGCCGTCGAGGTGGCCGTGGACCACGGCGCCGAGCTGTTCATCGAGATCGCACCGCACCCGGTCGTCAGCTTCTCAACGCGACGCACGCTCGAGTCGATCGGCTCCGACGCC
>JAFDWA010000232.1 GCA_018268735.1 Actinomycetota bacterium
TGCGGTAGAGCGCCAGCATCTGCTGGCCACGCAGCCGTTCACGATACGGATGCTCGTGCACCAGGGGCTCGAGGAGTGCGACGGCGTCGCGTGGCCGCCCGAGCGACAGCAGCGAGTCGATCCGGTCCTCCTCGACCGCGGAGCGCATCTCGTCGAGCCGCGTCGCAACAGAGCGGATGGCCGGGCTCTCGGGCACGTCGACGAGCACCGATCCGCGCCAGCGACCCAACGCCCGTTCGCGATGTTCGAGCGCCTCGTCGTGTCGGCCCGCGGTCGCGGCATCGGTGCCGGCGCGGACCAGGTCCTCGAACTCGTCGGCGTCCAGCGCACCGACGACGAGCTGGTAGCCCCCCTCGTGGGTGCGCAGGAGGTCCGGCGCCGCGAGGAGCTTCCGCAGCTCGGAGAGGTGCTGCTGCAGGGAGTGCAGCGCGCCGATCGGTGCATCAAGGCCCCACACGTCTCCGATCACCATCGCCGCGGGGACGACGCCGCCGGAACGGATCACGAGCGATGCCAGGACCGCGCGCTGCCTCGCTCCACCGAGGGTCAGGCGACGACCCACGACGTCGACCTGCAGCGGGCCCAGGATCGCCACCTCGAGTCCGGCACCCACCGCTCGATCGTGACAGGAGGCCCTGGCGGCTGCAAGCACCCTCGACCAGCGACGCCTGAGCGCGATCTGAGCCGTACCTGAGGAGCTTGCCAGACGATGCAGGGGCGTCGTCGAGCGACGGCGCCGCCTCCCTGACCGGGAGACGAGCTGACAGGAGGCCACCATGCGAACGTCCCTGACCACCGCCCGATTCGCAGCGATCACGCTGATCGCAGCGATCACGATCGCAGCCCTCGCTGCATGCACCCCACCCGACGGTGGCGGCACCACCACGACCGCTCCACCGACGACCGATCCCGTGTCGAACGCCGTCGGCGGTCAGTACCGCGTGCACTACGCGGTCGACTCCTCCGCAACCATCCACCTGTCGGGGGACGTCCTGACCGTGAGCGCCGGTCCCGGCTTCCGGGTCGAGGGCGGCAGTTGCACGCTCTCGCCGAACGCCGTGCTGGCCGTGCTCACCGGGTCCGGAACGCACTTCACCGGCACCCACTGGGGGTTCAACGCCTCCACGTGCGCTGTCGGTGCCGGATACAGCTCCGCGGCGGACCTGAACGCCGACGGATCGGTCCCTCACCGGCCCGACCGGCACGCACCTGTTCGTCAAGACGGCGAACGCACCCTCGCTCACGCCGGACCTCCCGGCGACCTACGACGTCACCTACGGGACATCCGGTCAGGCGACCGCGCACGTGTCCGGCACCACGGTGTCGCTCTCGGTCGCATCGCCGCTGCGGGTCGAGGACGCCGGATGCGACCTCCCCCACGGTCGGGTCCTGGCGTTGTTCGACGGCACCGGCATCCACCGCTCCGGAACCCACTGGGGGTTCAACGCCACCTCCTGCACGTCCGGAGCCGCCTACAGCTCGACGCTGTACGTCAACTCCGATCAGTCGCTCACCGTCGTGGGACCGAACGGGCCACACCTCTTCACCCGTCGCGCACCGGTGCAGACGCAGGCATCGGTCGACCCGGTCGGCACCTACTCCGTCCGCTACGGCACGGCCGGCACGGCCGAGGTGCGCAGCTCCGGATCGAGCTACACGGTGTCGGTCGGCTCACCGTTCCAGATCGAAGGCGCGACCTGCTCCCTGGCCTCGACGACCGTCCTCGGCACCTACCCAGGCGTCGGGACCAGGCTGAACGGGAACCACTTCGGCTTCAACGCCACGAGCTGCGCACAGGGCGCCTCCTACAGCTCGACGATCTACGTCAACTCCGACCGCTCCCTCACGGTGACAGGCCCGACCGGGCCGCACATGTTCGAGCGGATCTGAGCCACATCCACGGCACGGCACAGCGCTGCAGGGCGCTGCACGGCGATCGGACCCGGTGATCCGGGTCCGATCGCTGCGTCACGGCCTCAGCGGTGAGCCGCTGTCCTCCTGCTCCGAGTGCTCGCCGACCTCGCGCGCTCTCTACCATCGGTGCGGTGGACGAACCGATCCGACTCCCCCGCGGCGACTACGAGACCGAGCTCGAGCGACTCCAGGTGGAGCTGGTGCGCATGCAGGAGTGGATCGTCGCCACCGGACATCGGCTCGTCGTCGTCTTCGAGGGCAGGGACACCGCCGGAAAGGGCGGCACGATCAAGCGCATCCTCGATCGGCTCAACCCGCGGACCTGCCACGTCGTCGCACTCGGCACCCCGACCGAGCGTGAACGGACCCAGTGGTACTTCCAGCGCTACATCCCGCACCTTCCGGCAGCCGGCGAGATCGCCCTGTTCGACCGGAGTTGGTACAACCGGGCGGGCGTCGAGCGGGTGATGGGGTTCTGCACGCAGGAGGAGTACGAGGACTTCATGCGCACCTGCCCCCAGCTCGAGCGGGCGTTCGTCCGCTCCGGCATCCAGCTCGTGAAGTACTGGTTGTCGATCAGCGACGAGGAGCAGGAGCGGCGCTTCCAGGCACGGATCGAAGACCCCGCGAAGCGCTGGAAGCTCTCCCCGATGGACCTCGAGGCCCGGGCCCGTTGGGTCGACTACGCCGAGGCCAAGGACGAGATGTTCGCCTTCACCGACATCAAGGAGGCGCCCTGGTACGTGGTGGACGCCGAGGACAAGAAGCAGGCTCGCCTCAACCTCATCGCACACCTGCTGTCGCTCGTCCCCTACCAGGACGTGGACCGGCCACCCGTCGTGCTGCCGCCACGCCAGGAGCGCGCCTACCAGCGGCCACCGGTCGACAGCCAGACGTGGATCCCCGAGCGCTACCAGCTCACGAAGGGCAAGTCCTCCAACGGTGGGTGACGCCTCCGATCCGCGTAACGTCGCCGGCATGATCATCTCCACCGCGTTCGACCTGCCCGGCTACCAGATCACCTCCGTCCAGGGCGAGATCTTCGGACTGACCGTGCGGGCCCGCAACATCGGTGCCGGCTGCATCGCCGGATTGCGTTCGATCGGCGGCGGCGAGATCCCCGAGTTCACCAAGCTCCTCGCCCAGAGCCGCAGCGAGGCGATGGCCCGAATGGTCGAGGAAGCCCGCAAGCTCGGGAGCACCGCCATCGTCGGCATGCGCTTCGACTCCGGAGCGATCGGTCAGTGGAGCGAGATCTGCGCCTACGGCACCGGAGTCACCGTCGAACCGGTCACCGACTACGCACGCCAGCAGTTCGACTACGTGCAGACGACCGGAGCGATGCCACAGCAGGCGGGGTACAGCACGAAGGTCAGCGAGTGGTCAGGGCCGGCTCCGAGCACTCCGCCTGCGGTCTGAACCGATGGAGGACGGCCTCGTCGTCGGCAGCGACGGTCGACGTCGATGCGGCTGGTGCATCGCGACGGACGCGTACATCGCCTACCACGACCACGAGTGGGGCCAGCCGGTCACCGACGACGTGGCCCTGTTCGAGAAGATCTGCCTCGAGGGGTTCCAGTCCGGTCTCTCCTGGCTGACGATCCTGCGCAAGCGGGACAACTTCCGGACCGCCTTCGATGGCTTCGACCCCTCGGTCGTCGCCTCCTACGGCTCCGACGACGTCGAGCGCCTCCTCGCCGATCCGGGGATCGTGCGCCACCGCGGCAAGATCGACGCCACGGTCGCCAACGCCGCAGCGGTGCTCGCCGTCCAGGAGCGCTGCGGCTCGCTCGCAGCGCTCGTGTGGTCCTTCGAGCCGCCACGCCGGGGCCGTCCGATCCCGACGACCGTGCGCGACATCCCGTCGCGGACCGAGTCCTCGACGGCGTTGGCAGAGGAGCTCAAGCGGTTC
>JAFDWA010000233.1 GCA_018268735.1 Actinomycetota bacterium
CTGGAGCTTCGTGCCCTATCTGATCACCTTCGTCGTCGGCGCGGTGATCTCGACATTGTTCCTCCACCGGCTGTACCGGTTCACCCAGAAGCAGGGAAGTGCCCGATGACGACACCGACCGGACCCATCACACCCCGCGACATCAAGCAGAAGCTCAGCGACATACAGGGTGAGGCCCAGGAGCAGGTCGAGAGCGCGAAGAACCAGATCGTCGCCGTCGGAGTGGTGGTCGCCGTGCTGGTCCTGCTCGCAGCGTTCCTGCTCGGCCGACGTGGCGGCAAGCGCTCGTCGGCCATCATCGAGGTGCGGCGCGGCTGATGACCTTCTGGTCCTGGCTCTGGGCCAAGGTGATCGCATCGCTGGTCGGGGACGGCCTGGGCGCCGAGGTCGCGGGGCGCGCGTCGGCCTACCTGCTCGACGAGGCGGCGAAGGCGATCGACCGCGACGAGGTGCCGGTCTCCAGGGTGCGACTCCGTCCCGGCGAGTCCTACACGGTGCTCGCACGTCCCGCTCCGACCCGACGTGAGCGCCGCCTGGCCAAGCGCAAGGCGGCGCTGCAGGAGGCCGACCGACGCCTCGGTCGCTCCACACGGCGGCAACGTCGGATCGCCCGACGGCTCCGTCATCAGCAGCGACAGCTCGACCGTCGACGCCCGGGCACACGCCGCCACGCGCGGGCAGCGGCGCGCGAGGCGCTGACCGGTGCCCGCTTCGATCGGGTGATGACGCCGACGCGCCGCCATCGAGCGGTCCGCGACGAGCTCGGACAGGTCAGCACCGAGCTCGACGACCTCCGGGCACGCCGGTTCGCTGCAGCACGGGCGAAGCGGGGCATGTCGGGACGGCCTGAGCACGTCGAATGGCACGACGCCTCGGACTGACCCCACGGGCTCAACCCAAGACGGCATCGAGCGCGGCGAGGTACTGCGCTGGGTCCTCGATCTGCGGATAGTGCCCGGCGCCGTCGATCCAGCGGAGGGTTGCGTCCGGCCTCGCGTCGTGGAGACGTTCGGCCATCGATGCGACCGCGATCGGATCCTCGGGACCCCACACGACGTGCAGCGGCGAAGGATGTGCCTCGATCGGCCCGGTGAAGCGCTCCTCGTTCGCCCGCCGCTCCTCGATGTAGCGAACGGTCCGGGGCAGGAGCAGGTCGCCGCCGAGGTGGCACGCGAGCTGGGCGTGCAGCGACATGTCGACGTCGTGGTGCGCCTCGGCGAGCGTCGCGACGAGGCTGGCCGCGAGCAGCTCCGGGCCGGGCCCGCTGCCAGCCCGCTCGTCAGGCAGCGACAGCAGCAGGAGCTGGCCGTCGGTGAGGTGCGCCATCGCGATGTAGATGCTGCCGTTGGTCACGACGCGACGGGTGACCTCGACCTGCCATCGCCCTTCCATCTGGCGCGCCAGCAGCTCCCCGACGACCGTGTCGCCCATGTCGTGCGACAGCAGCGCGAAGCGGGTCAGGGCGAGCTGGTCGATGACCGACTCCACCGCGTCAGCGTGCGCAGCGAGCGTGTAGTGGACGTCGGGCTTGTCCGAGAGGCCGAAGCCGGGGAGGTCGACGAGCACGACTCGGCGGTGCGACGACATCTCGTCGAGCAGATGGGACCAGTCGAACGAGGAGGTCGGGAACCCGTGGACCACGACGAGCGGTTCGAGGTCCTCCGCGACTCGGGCGGGGGCGTCGAGGACGAACACGTCCTGGGGGGCGAGCGACGCCCCCTGGGCTCGACACCGCCGGCCACGCGTGGCCCACGCCAGGAGCTCGACATCGGTGGGATCGCTCATCGTCGGACCCTACCGACGGCGGCCGGCTGCCGCGTCGGATCTGCTCGGGGCCGTCTGTGACAGCCAGGTCCGCGTCCTCCATGATGGGGCCCGTGCTCGTCCGCCTGCGCAACCCCAACCGAGAGGTGACCATGCCGGGACCCGTGCTGGTGTCGGTGCTTCTGGACCGCCTCGACGTCAACCGCGAATCGGTCCTGGTGGTCCGCAACGGCACGATCGTCCCGGGCGACGAGCGCCTCGCCGACGACGACGTGGTCGAGATCCGGCCGGTCATCTCCGGAGGCGCGACGTGAAGTGCCGGGTGTGTCGTGAGCCTGCGGTGATCGACCTCAAGCGCCACAACGCGAACTTCTGCCCCGAGCACTTCACCCGCTTCTGCCGCGACCAGGTGGAGCGGACGATCGCCGAGTTCGAGATGATCGCACCGACCGACCGGGTTCTCGTCGCGGTGTCCGGCGGCAAGGACTCCCTCGCTGTGTGGGACATCCTCATGGACCTCGGCTATGACGCCGACGGCCTCTACGTCGGCCTCGGCATCGGCGAGTACAGCGACATCTCGGGGCGGTTCGCACGGGACTTCGCTGCGGCCCGAGACGCGACACTCGTCGGCATCGACCTCACCGAGGACTACGGCTACGACATCCCGAGCGGCGCCCGGGCGGCGCGTCGGACGCCGTGCAGCGCCTGCGGGCTCAGCAAGCGCCACCTCTTCGACCGCGCCGCGCTCGATGGCGGCTACGACGTCGTGGTCACCGGCCACAACCTCGACGACGAGGCTGCAGTCCTGTTCGGCAACGTCATGCACTGGCAGACCACCTACCTCGGACGACAGCGCCCGGTGCTGCCCGCCCGGGACGGCTTCCCGCGGAAGGTCAAGCCGCTCGTGCGCCTGTCGGAGCGCGAGACCGCGGCCTACTGCATCGTCAGCGGGATCGACTACCTCGTCGACGAGTGCCCGATGGCAAAGGGCAACAAGCACCTCGGCTACAAGGAGGCCCTGAACGAGATCGAGGTCCGCTCGCCGGGGACCAAGGCCGACTTCTACTTCTCGTTCCTGCGACGTGCCGCGGATCGCTTCACCCCCGATGGCGCAGGTGGTGCCGAGGCCGAGGCCGACGCCGATGCTGACGGTCCTGGTGCTGACGGTTCTGATGCTGACGGTGTGGGCCTGCGACCCTGCGAACGCTGCGGCGCTCCCACCTCGGCGGAGATCTGCGCGTTCTGCCGCCTCCTCGAGCGGGCCGGTGGTCATCTCCCCGACGGCGTGGCAGTGCAGGTCGGCCAACATCGTGACCGCCCAGGCCAGGATGCCCCGACCGAGGACGTGGTGTCGTGACGGACCCGCTGCTCGCCGTGGGCGACCTCGTCCAGTTCATCGACAACAAGGACCGGCGCTACCAGGCCACCCTGACGCCGGGAAAGCAGTTCCACCTGCACTCTGGCTACGTCGAGCACGACGACGTGATCGGTGCGCCGGAGGGATCCACGGTTCGCACCACGCGGGGTCAGGCCCTGCTGGTCGTGCGGCCGACGCTCAGCGAGTTCATCCTCAAGATGCCGCGAGGAGCCCAGGTCATCTACCCGAAGGACATCGGGCCGATCCTGATGCTGGCCGACATCGCCCCGGGTGTCCGCGTCCTCGAGAGCGGCGTGGGTTCCGGGGCGCTGTCGATGGGGATGCTGCGCTGCGGTGCCGACATCGTCGGCTACGAGCTCCGGGACGACTTCGCGGATCGGGCCCGGCAGAACGTCGAGCGCTTCCTCGGCGGGGGAGTGCTCGATCGCTACAGGGTCGAGCTGCGCAACTGCTACGACGGCATCGACGAGCGGGACCTCGACCGGGTGGTGCTGGATCTCCCCGAGCCGTGGCAGGTCGTCCCGCACGCCGAGGCAGCGTTGCGTCCGGGAGGGCTGCTGGTCGCCTACACGCCGAGCGTGACCCAGGTGATGCAGCTGCGGGGCGCCCTCGAGCGCTCGGCGTTCTTCGCGGCGCAGACGATCGAGGTGCTCCAACGCGGGTGGTACGTCGAGGGTCAGGC